>NZ_JBIAGB010000020.1:0-1183 GCF_042869575.1 Streptomyces sp. NPDC006925 | reverse complement strand
GTGGCAGTACCGGCCGACGGATTGAAGCACGCCGCCCCGTTGTACTGGGCGGTGACAGTGCCGGAGGCCAGAGACGCAGAGGCCAGACACGCCTTGCCCGACGCATCCAGTGCCACAGTCTGATTGAGCCCACCAGGCCCGGTGAAGGTCACCGTCCCGGTCGGCGTACCCGAACCAGGAGCGTCCGTCGACACCGTCGCACACACCGTCACCGACTCGCCGCACACGGAGGGGTCCGGGCTCACCGTCACGGCGGTGGTGGTGGATGCTTCGTCGACGGTCACGTCGGTGCTGCCCGACGAGACTGCCGCGCAGCCATCACCGTTATAAGTGGCCGTCACGGTGCCGGTCGCCAGCACCGTCGTGGTCACACATGCCTCACCGGAAGCGTCCAGCACCGTTGTCTCATTGAGCCCCCCGGGCCCGGTGAAAGTCACCGTCCCGGTCGGCGTACCCGAACCCGGCGCATTCGTCGTCACCGTCGCACACACGTCGACCGACTGGCCGCACACCGACGGATCCGGACTCGCCGTCACGACCGTCGTCGTGTCCGCCGCGTTCACCATGACGTCCACAGTGTCCGACGAGCCGGCGAAGCAGGGCCCTTCGCCGTTGTAGTTCGCCGTCACGGTTCCGGTGGCCAGCACCGTCGTGGTCACGCACGCAGTCCCGAACGCGTCCAGCGGCACGGTCTGATTGAGCCCGCCGGGCCCGGTGAAGGTCACCGTTCCGGTCGGCGTACCCGAACCAGGAGCGTCCGTCGACACCGTCGCACACACCGTCACCAACTCGCCGCACACCGACGGATTCGGGGTTGCCGTGGCCACTGTGGTGGTGGACGCTTCCTCGACGGTCACGTCGGTGCTGCCCGACGAGACTGCCGCGCAGCCATCACCGTTATAAGTGGCCGTCACGGTGCCGGTCGCCAGCACCGTCGTGGACACGCACGCGGTCCCGGAAGCGTCCAGCACCGTTGTCTCATTGAGCCCCCCGGGCCCGGTGAAAGTCACCGTCCCGGTCGGCGTACCCGAACCAGGCGGATCGACGGTCACCGTCGCACACACCTCCACCGACTGACCGCACACCGAGGGTCTGTCAAACGAGCGGTGTAACCAGGGTGGTTGGGGTCACTGACGAGCTGCGGAGAGACGGCCGTCGAAGGTGATGTCGAAGGCGTTCAGGG
>NZ_JBIAGB010000019.1:0-137264 GCF_042869575.1 Streptomyces sp. NPDC006925 | reverse complement strand
GCCCCTGGGCGGCCGGGGGTCCTAGGGGGCGAAGCCACCTAGCGGGGGGCGTTGGGGGGCGGAGCCCCCCGACACGGCCTGTCGGCGGCAGCCGACAACGCAAGGGGGCGTGCCCCCACCACGCGGGGAACCCCCCACCGGCGGCAGCCGAAAACGTAAGGGGGCGTGCCCCCACCACGCGGGGAACCCCCACCGGCGGCAGCCGAAAACGCGTGCCCTCGAACAGCGGTGCGCCCCGAGGGAGGCGCTCGCTCTGTCGGCCCAGCGTGGCGGGCACCGCCCCGCGGAGTGCGGGACGCTCGGCTCATGTACGGGGAGAGCAGCACCCTCTACCACGCGGGCGACCCGCACGGCGGGGGCCGCGGCCGCCGCCGCTGGTGGCGGGTCGTCCTGCTGGTGCTGCTGGTGCTGGTGCTGGCCTGCGCGGCGGGGCTCGCCGGGACCTGGGTGTGGGCGGACGGCCGGGTGCGGCAGACTTCGGCGCTGGCCGACTATCCGGGCCGTCCGCCGCCCGGCCGGGGTACCAACTGGCTGATCATCGGCACCGACACCCGGGCCGACCTCACCCGTGAGCAGCGCGCGGAGCTGCATGTGGGCGGCGGCGGCCAGCGCAACACCGACACGGTGATGGTGCTGCACTACGGCGCGGCGGGCCCGTATCTGGTGAGCATTCCGCGGGACTCCTATGTCCCCGTTCCGGGCCACGGCCGCGACAAGATCAACTCGGCGTACGCGCGGGGCGGTCCCCGGCTGCTGACCCGTACCGTCGAGCAGGCGACGGGGCTGCGCCTGGATCACTACGCCGAGATCGACTTCCTCGGCTTCACCCGCGTCGTCGACGCACTCGACGGGGTGCGGGTGTGTCTGAAGAAGCCGCTGCGCGACGAGAAGGCGGGCGCCGATCTGCCCGCCGGCTGCCGGAACCTCGACGGCAGGCAGGCGCTGGCCTACGTACGGGCGCGCTACAGCGACCCGGAGGGGGACCTGGGACGGGTCCGGCGGCAGCGCCGGCTGTTGAGCGTGCTCGTCCGGGAGGGGACGGGGCCGGCCACGGTGGGGAACCCGTTCCGGTTCTATCCGTTCCTCGGTTCGGCGCTGGAGGCGGTCACCGTCGACGAGGGCAGCTCCGTCCTGTCACTCACACGAATGGGCTGGAGGATCAGGGGGCTGACGGAGGGCGACGGGGGGACGACGACCGTGCCGGTGGCGAACCCCGGGCTCAGCGTGCCCGGCACCGGAAGCGTGGTCGTGTGGGAGCCATCCGGGTCACGTTCTCTTTTTCATCAGTTGCGACAGGATGTGCCGATTACGGCAACCGCGGTGAAGTAGCGCATCCTGGGGCGGGCCGGTCTCGTACGTGACTGTCGGGATCGTCGGATCGCCAGAGAGTGACGGGACAGCCGAGATAAGGGGCTCGATATGAGTGCGTCGTCGCCGCACGGCTTCACTGTTGTCCGGGGCCGCGGGTACCGGTCCGAACAGGTCGACGGCCGCGTGACCGAGCTGAATGCGGAACGCGAGGCCGCCTGGCACCGCACCGCGCAGCTCACCCAGCTCGCCCAGGAGCTGGCCGAGGAGGCGGAGCGGCTCCGCGGTGTCGCCGCCGCACAGCCCCCGCAGACCTTCGAGGCCCTGGGCGCCCGCGCCCAGGGCATCCTCGCCACCACCGAATCGGAGGCGGCCGACCTCAGGGCGGCGGCCGACACCGCGGCGCAGCAGCTGACCGAGCGCGCGGAGGAGGAGGCCCGCTCGGTGCGCGACACCGCTCGCGAGGCGGCAGCGCGCCGCCGCGTGGACGCCGAGGCCGCCGCCGCCAGAACGCTGGACGCCGCCCAGGACCGTGCCGACGAGCTGCGCTCCGAGGCCCGGACGCAGGCCGAGAAGATCGGCCAGGACGCGTCCGAGGCGCTGCAGGAGATGTCCCGCAGGTGCGCGGCGCTCCTCTCGGAGCAGGAGAAGGAGCACGCGGCCCGGGCGGACGCCTTCGACCGGGAGCTGGCCGAGAAGGAGGCCGCGTTCCAGGCGTGGGCGGCCGACCTGGAGGAACGCGGGGAGCGGGCGCTCGCCGACGCCGGGCGGGAGCACGCCGAGGCCGAGGAGGCGGCGCGGCACCGGCAGGAGGACGCGGAGGCGCGCGGTGCCGAGCTGGTAGCGGAGGCGCGGGTGCGGGCGGAGGGGATCGAGCGGGAGACCGAGCGGGTGCTGCGGGAGCACGCCGAGCGGTCCGAGGAGCTGCGGGAGCACATGGCGCACGTCCGCTCCTCGCTCGCGACGCTGACCGGCCGGGCCCCGGACGACCCCGCGCTTCCGGCGCAGCAGTCGGCCCCGGCCGCCGACTGAGCCGTATCCCGGTGCGGCGGGGGGCCGGGCGTTCCGGCCCCCTGCCGCGCCGGCGCGTGCCCGGGGGCGGCGGGGTGCGGCAGCAGCGCGACGGCGCGGGGGTGTCACCGGTGCGGCGTACGCTGGGAGTGTCCCGGTTCGCTTGCGAGCCGGGCTCTTCGTCGTGCGCGCCCCGCGGAAGGGCCGCGTACGAGGACCCCGCGCCCCCGGACGGAAAGCCGAAAGCGAAGCCCTCATGAGCCTGCACGGTCTGCTCGACGCCGTCACCAAGGACCCCGCGCTGGAGGAGGCTGTCGCTGCCGCCGCCGACGGCAACCGGCACCACGTCGACCTCGTCGGCCCTGCGGCGGCCCGTCCCTTCGCCGTCGCGGCGCTGGCCCGGTCCGCCGGGCGGCCGGTGCTGGCGGTCACGGCGACCGGCCGGGAGGCGGAGGACCTGGGGGCCGCGCTGCGCTCCCTCCTCCCGGAGGAGGGCGTGGTGGAGTACCCCTCCTGGGAGACGCTGCCGCACGAGCGGCTCAGCCCGCGGTCGGACACCGTGGGGCGGCGCCTCGCGGTGCTGCGCCGGCTGGCGCACCCGGACCCGGACGACCCGGCCACCGGGCCGGTCTCGGTCGTCGTCGCGCCGATCCGCTCGGTGCTGCAACCCCAGGTCAAGGGGTTGGGCGAGTTGGTGCCCGTGGCGCTCAAGCAGGGGGAGAGCGCCGATCTGGACGAGGTCGTGGACGCGCTGTCGGCCGCCGCGTACGCGCGCGTGGAGCTGGTGGAGAAGCGTGGCGACTTCGCGGTCCGCGGCGGCATCCTGGACGTCTTCCCGCCCACCGAGGAACACCCGATCCGGGTGGAGTTCTGGGGCGACGAGGTGGAGGAGGTCCGCTACTTCAAGGTCGCCGACCAGCGCTCGCTGGAGATCGCGGAGCACGGACTGTGGGCCCCGCCGTGCCGCGAACTGCTGCTGACCTCCGAGGTGCGGCGGCGCGCGGCCGAGCTGGCCGAGGACCATCCGGAGCTGCACGAACTCCTCGGCAAGATCGCCGAGGGGATCGCGGTGGACGGCATGGAGTCGCTGGCGCCGGTGCTCGTGGACGAGATGGAGCTGCTGCTGGACGTGCTGCCCGCGGGCAGCATGACCGTGGTGTGCGACCCGGAGCGGGTGCGCACCCGGGCCGCCGACCTGGTGGCGACCAGCCAGGAGTTCCTGCAGGCGTCCTGGGCGGCCACCGCCGGTGCGGGGGACGGCGACGGTGCGCAGGCCCCCATCGACGTCGGCGCCGCCTCGCTGCGCGGGATCGCCGAGGTACGGGAGCACGCCCGCGAGTTGGGCATGATGTGGTGGACGGTCAGCCAGTTCGCCGCGGACACCGAGCTGACCGGCGCGGACGAGGACGACGGCGACGTGCTCCAGCTCGGCATGCACGCTCCGGAGACCTACCGGGGGGACACCGCGCGGGCGCTCGCCGACACCAAGGACTGGCTGTCGCGGGGCTGGCAGTGCGTGTACGTCACCGAGGCGCACGGTCCGGCCGCCCGCACCGTGGAGGTGCTGGGTGCGGAGGGTGTCCCGGCGCGGCAGGCGGGAGCCGAACCGGCGCCCGCCCCGTCGGTGGTGACCGTGGCGTGCGGATCGCTCGACAACGGCTTCGTCGCCCCGCAGCTCAAGCTGGCGGTGCTGACCGAGACCGATCTGTCCGGACAGAAGGCCGCGGGCAAGGACGGCACCCGGATGCCGGCCCGCCGCCGCAAACAGATCGACCCGCTGACGCTGCAGCCGGGCGACTTCATCGTGCACGAGCAGCACGGGGTGGGGCGCTACATCGAGATGGTGCAGCGCACGGTGCAGGGCGCCACCCGCGAGTATCTGCTGGTGGAGTACGCGCCCGCCAAGCGCGGCCAGCCCGGCGACCGGCTGTTCGTGCCGACCGACCAGCTGGAGCAGATCACCAAGTACGTGGGGGGCGAGCAGCCCACCCTGCACCGGCTGGGCGGCGCCGACTGGACGAAGACCAAGGCGCGGGCCAAGAAGGCGGTCAAGGAGATCGCCGCCGATCTGATCAAGCTCTACAGCGCGCGGATGGCGGCGCCGGGGCACGCGTTCGGCGCGGACTCGCCGTGGCAGCGGGAGCTGGAGGACGCGTTCCCGTACGCGGAGACGCCGGACCAGCTCACCACCATCGGCGAGGTCAAGGAGGACATGGAGAAATCGGTCCCGATGGACCGGCTGATCTGCGGCGACGTCGGGTACGGCAAGACGGAGATCGCCGTGCGGGCCGCGTTCAAGGCGGTGCAGGACGGCAAGCAGGTGGCCGTCCTGGTGCCGACGACGCTGCTGGTGCAGCAGCACTTCTCCACGTTCTCCGAGCGTTACGGCCAGTTCCCGGTCAACGTGCGGGCGCTCTCCCGGTTCCAGACCGACACCGAGGCGCGGGCCACGCTGGACGGGCTGCGGGACGGCACCGTCGACGTGGTCATCGGCACCCACCGGCTCTTCTCCTCGGAGACGAAGTTCAAGGAGCTGGGCCTGGTCATCGTCGACGAGGAGCAGCGGTTCGGTGTGGAGCACAAGGAGCAGCTGAAGAAGCTGCGGGCCAACGTGGACGTGCTGACGATGTCCGCGACGCCGATCCCGCGCACCCTGGAGATGGCGGTCACCGGCATCCGCGAGATGTCCACCATCACCACGCCGCCCGAGGAGCGGCACCCGGTGCTCACCTTCGTCGGCCCGTTCGAGGAGAAGCAGATCGGCGCGGCGATCCGCCGTGAGCTGCTGCGCGAGGGCCAGGTCTTCTACATCCACAACCGGGTCGAGTCCATCGACCGCGCCGCGGCCCGGCTGCGGCAGATCGTCCCGGAGGCCCGGATCGCCACCGCGCACGGGCAGATGACCGAACAGGCGCTGGAACAGGTGGTCGTCGACTTCTGGGAGAAGAAGTTCGACGTGCTCGTCTCCACCACCATCGTGGAGAACGGCATCGACATCTCCAACGCCAACACCCTCATCGTCGAACGCGGCGACACCTTCGGCCTCAGCCAGCTCCACCAGCTGCGCGGCCGGGTGGGCCGCGGGCGCGACCGCGGCTACTCCTACTTCCTCTACCCGCCGGAGAAGCCGCTGACGGAGACCGCCCACGAGCGGCTGGCCACCATCGCCCAGCACACCGAGATGGGCGCGGGCATGTACGTGGCGATGAAGGACCTGGAGATCCGCGGCGCGGGCAACCTGCTCGGCGGTGAGCAGTCCGGGCACATCGCGGGAGTCGGTTTCGACCTGTACGTGCGGATGGTCGGCGAGGCGGTGGCCGACTACCGCGCGGCGCTGGAGGCCGGGGAGGCGGGCCCGGTGGAGGAGGCGCCGCTGGAGGTCAAGATCGAGCTGCCGGTCGACGCGCACGTCCCGCACGACTACGCGCCGGGGGAGCGGCTGCGGCTGCAGGCGTACCGCGCGATCGCCTCGGCGAACACCGAGGAGGACATCGCCGCCGTCCGCGAGGAACTGACCGACCGCTACGGGCCGCTGCCCGAGCCGGTGGAGAACCTGCTGCTCGTCGCCGGGCTGCGGATGCTGGCCCGGTCGGCGGGCGTCACCGACATCACCCTCCAGGGCGACAAGGTGCGGTTCGGCCCGGTCGAGCTGCGGGAGTCGCAGGAGCTGCGGCTCAAGCGGGTCTACCCGGGTTCGGTCATCAAGCAGGCCACCCGGCAGGTGCTGGTGCCGCGCCCCAAGCCCGGCACCATCGGCGCCAAGCCCCTCGCGGGCCGGGATCTCCTGGCCTGGGTGGGAGAGTTCCTCACCACCGTGCCGGCCTCCTGACGGCCTGGGGACGCCTGACCCGGGCCCTCCCGGGTCCCTGGCCCGCGTCTCAGGTCCCCCGGCCCTGGTCTCCCGGGCCCTGGCTCCCGGGGCCTGGTCTCCGGGGCCTGGTCTCCCGGTCCTGACCGGGGCCCCGAAGGGCCGGGCGCCGCTCGCTCGGTGCGGCGCCCGACCCGTGCGGCCGTGCGGTCGGGTGCCGCGGGGACGGCGTCAGCGGACCGACACCACCGCGGGCGGGGCGCCCTGGTCGAGTTCCTTGTCGATCTCGTCGGCGGCGTCGCCGAACGCGGTGACGACGGTGATCAGCCCCCAGATGCCGAGCGCGAACGCCGCGAGCGAGAGCAGCACTCCGGCCAGCGCCGTCTTCCCGTTGTTCGCCAGGCCCTTCTTGGCGCGGGAGCGGCCGACCAGGCCCAGGATGAGGCCGATCAGGCCGAGGGTGCCGGAGAGCCAGAAGAGGATGGGCACCAGTCCGGAGAGTGCTCCGACCAGGCCGAGGATGAGTGCGGCGAGACCGAGTCCGTTGCGGGGCGCGGTGGCGGGCGGGGCGGGGTGGCCTGAGGTGTGGTGTGCGTGCGACATGGGTGTCCCCCCTGGGAGCGGTGTGTCGGATGGGTTGGTGGGGTGAGGCGCGGCGGGTGCCGGTGCATGGTCAGAGGGAGAGGCTCCACTGCGCGGGCTCGGTCTCGAAGTCGTTCACGCTGACCTCGACGTCGAGCGTCTTGGCGGCGGGTGCCGCGTCGAAGCCGTAGGTGGCGGTGGCGCGCTTGCCGGGCAGCAGCTGCCCGGTGAAGCCGTTGCCGACGGTCTCGCCGTCGAAGATCCCCGCGGTCGTCTCGCCGTCCTTGCCCTCGCGGGCGCCGACCGTGATCAGCGCGGTGTCGATCTTGGCGTCGCCGGTGTTCTCCAGCGTCACGCGCACCTTGTAGGCGTGCTTTCCGGACTTGTGGCCTGCCGCGTACGCGGAGGGTGTGAACCGTGCGGGTGCCGCGACGGTCACCTCGAGGCCCTTGTCGCGGTAGACGGCGGACTCGCCCGCGGCGCGCGGACCGGCCTCGCCGCCGGAGCCGCCCGAGGTGCCCGCCTGCTTGTCCGTCCCCTTTCCGTGCTTGCTCTTCCCGGTGGCCTTGGCTGCCCGGGACTTGCCGGTGGTGGGTTCCTCCAGGGAGCAGGCGCCGAGTGCGCCGAGCGCGAGCACCGTCGTGGCGGTGACGGCAGCGGTGAACAGCGGGTGCCTGCGGGGCAGTGCGCGTGCGGGCATGACGCGACCTCCGGTCGAGAAGTGTGAGCGGACCGGTTCGCCGTGCTGTGAACCGGTGGAGTAATCACAGCATCGCTTGTGAACCGAGTCAACAAGGATTCCTCGACTCGTAGAAATTCACGTCGTGAACGGAGAGGGTTGCCGATTCGGTGGGTATGCTCGTGCGGACCGCCACGGTCCACGGCGGCATGTGAACGGGGCGGCCGAACAGTTGAACGGGAGGAATCCGGTGTCGGACGGCGCGGAAGTGACAGCAGCGGCCATTGCCCGGCTCGCCGGTGTCGGCAGAGCCGCGGTCAGCAACTGGCGGCGGCGCTACACCGACTTCCCCCGCCCCGTCGGCGGCACCGAGGCCAGCCCGGCCTTCTCTCTCGCCGACGTCGAGAGCTGGCTCCGCGACCACGGCAAACTCGCCGAAGCCCCGCTGCGGGAGCAGGTGCGCCGCCGACTGGAGAGCGCCCCGGAGGGACACGGCCCGGCCCTGGTGCGCGCCGGGGAGCACGTGGCCGGGCTCCGTGAACTGCTGAACACCGACCCCGTCGCCGAGGCGCGCGGCGCACTCGACCGGATGATGCGCGAGACCGGCCCCGCCGCCGCGTTCGAACAGCTCCTCGCCGACTACTTCGAAGCCAACCCCCGCCAGTACACCCTCACCCCGGAGCCGACGGCCGCGCTCATGGCCCGCCTCGCAGGGCCGGGCGAGTCGGCGCTCGACCCGGCGTGCGGCTCCGCCGAACTGCTGGCCGCCGCCGCTTCGGGCGCGGCCGACGCCTCGGGCGGCCCCAGTGCGTCCGGCGGCCCCGTCGCGCTGTACGGCCAGGAGACCGACCCGCTGCTCGCCCGGCTGGCCGCCCTCCGCCTCACCCTGCGGACGGCCGCCGCCGCGGGCCGCTGCGCCGTCGACGTCCGCACCGAGGACGCCCTGTGCACCGAACCCCCCGCCGATGCGCCGCTGGTGGCCGCTGTGTTGTGCCACCCGCCGTACAACGAGCGCAACTGGGGCCACGACGAGCTGGCCTACGACCCACGCTGGGCCTACGGGCTGCCCGCCCGGACCGAGTCCGAACTGGCCTGGGTGCAGCACGCGCTGGCCCGGCTGCGCCCCGGGGGAACGGCGGTGCTCCTGCTGCCGCCCGCGGTCGCCGCCCGCCGCACGGGCCGCCGCGTGCGCGCGGCGCTGCTGCGCAAGGGTGCGCTGCGTGCGCTCCTCGCACTGCCGCCGGGCGCCGCCGCACCGCACAGTCTGCCTCTCCACCTGTGGGTGCTGCGCAAGCCGGACGGCGCCGCGGACGCCGCTTCCCGGCTGCTGCTGATGGACGCCGCGGGGGGCCGCAGGGAGGGTGCGGAGCCGCCGTCCTGGGAGCGCACTGCAGCCGACGTGCTGGCCGCGTGGCGGGCGCACGAGGCCGGGGAGAGCGTCCCCGAACAGCCCGGGGTGTGCGCCACCCTGCCGGTGATCGACCTGCTGGACGAGGAGGTCGACCTCAGTCCGGCCCGCCATCTGCTGCCGAGCGGCACCGGTACGGACGCCGCGGCGCTCGCCTCCGTCCGCGCCGAGCTGGAACGTACCCTGCGCCGGACCCTCGATCTGACCGCCGCCGACGACTCGTCCCTGCCGAATCGGCGGTCCGCGGCACCGGGCTCCGCGGTACTGCCCGAGGCCACCGTCGGCGAACTCGCCCGCACCGGAGCGCTGGAGGTCCACCTCGCGGCGGCCGATCCCGTCACCACCGCGCCGGGCGACGTCGTCATCCCCGTACAGGGCCGGGGCGCCGCCTACGTCGTCGCCGAAGGGGAGGGCGGCGTCCGGCTGGGCAAGCCGCTGTGCCTGCTGCGGCCCGACCCGGCGGCGCTGGACGCCTGGTTCGTCGCGGGGTTCCTGCGCTCGACGGCCAACACCCGGCAGGCCAGCAGCTATGCCTCCAGCTCCTCCCGGATCGACGTGCGCCGGCTCCGGCTGCCCCGGCTGCCACTGGAGCGGCAGCGGGCGTACGGGGAGCATTTCCGGCTGCTCGCCGATTTCGAAGCCGCGCTGCGGAGAGTGGGCGAGCTGGGCGAGGAGTTCGTCCAGGGCATGTTCGACGGACTCGCCGACGGCGCGGTGCCACCGGCCTGAACGCCGTCCTGAACGCCGCTTCGCACGCCGTCCTGAACGCGGGCCGGCCGGCCCGCCTGCGCGCCGGACCGCGGTGCGCGCCCGCCTCGGCCCCGGCGCGAACGGGAGTCGCGGGCCGGGGGAGTTGACAACGATTCTGCCTACCTGGGCCGCCGCGTATCCGGGAGTCCGTACCGGTGTATACGCTCACCTCCTGCCTTGTCCGCTGCTGTCCCACGCAGGAGGAAAGATGTACGGCCCGGCCGCGTCCCAGCCACCGCAGCCGCCGCGGCAGCCGCACCCCGGTGCGGCGGGTGCCGGTGCGCGTCCCGGGGACACGCGTGCCCTCCTGGTGCGGATCGCCTTCGCGTCGTTCCCTCTCTGGTCGCTGGGGCTGCTGGCCTGGGTGCCGTCGCTGCGCTTCGCGATCCTGCGGCGGCGGCCGCTGGACTGGGCGGTGTTCGCGGGGGCCTGCGTGCTGACGGCGGTCTACATTGTGCTGCTCTTCGTGGTGCCGGAGACGAAGCCCGGTGAGGAGGGCAACGCGCAGCTCGGCGCCGGGGTGTACATCGTGCTGCTGATCGGTGGCGCCGTCGTGCACGCCGTACTCGCCCACCGCGCCCCGCGTGCGCCCCGATTCGCGCCCGCGACCACCCTGTATGCGCCCGCGCCGGCGGCGGGACCGTACGCCGCCCCGGCACAACCGGCGCCCGCACCTGCCACCCCCTACGGTGACGCCGCACCGTACGCCCCCACCGTGTCCGCGCCCCCGAACCCGCACCAGGCCCCCCACCAGCACCAGAACCCGCACCAGAATCCGCACCCGGGCTCCGTGCCGCCCGCCTCTCCGCGGATGCGGCAGGTCGCCTCCGAGCTCGACGAACTCGGCGAGCTGCTCCGCCGCAACCAGCCCGGCTCCGGCCCCGGCGGCCCCGGCGCCGAGCACCGGCCCGGGACCCAGGACCCCCGACAGCAGTCCGGCCCCTGGGACCGGGCGTGAGGCCCGGCCGGCTGATCGCGGGCCGGTACGAGCTGTCCGAACCGCTCGGCAAGGGCGGCATGGGCCAGGTGTGGGGCGCGCTCGACACCGGGCTCGGCGGCCGCTCCGTCGCGGTCAAGCTGGCGCACTCCGAGCGGATGGCCTCCCTCGTGCGCAGCGCCGACCCGGAGGAGCTGCGGCGCCGCTTCGCACGCGAGTGCCGGGTGACCGCGCAGCTCGACCATCCGGGGCTGGTGACCGTCTACGACGCGGGGCAGGACGGCGAGGAGCTGTACCTGGTGATGCAGCGGCTGGACGGCAGCGACCTGGCCGACCACCTGGCCGAGCACGAGCCGTACCCGTGGCAGTGGGCCGTCGCGGTCGCCGCGCAGCTGTGCTCCGCGCTCGCGGCCGTGCACGCCGTGGGCATCGTCCACCGCGACCTGAAGCCCGGCAACGTGATGGTCCGGCCGGACGGCCGCGTCGTCATCCTCGACCTGGGCATCGCCTCGGTCGGCGCCCCCGACGTCACCCGGCTGACGCGCACCGGCGCGCTGGTGGGCACCCCCGTCTACATGGCGCCCGAACAGGCCACCGGCGGGTCGGCCGTCGGCCCGGCGGCCGACCTGTACGCGCTGGGCGTGGTGCTGTACGAGCTCTTGGCCCGCCGCACCCCGTTCGAGGCACCCGAGGCCGCCGGGCTGCTCTACAAGAAGCTGCACGAGGAGCCGGACGCGCTGGAGCTGCTGTGCCCGGATGCCCCCGCACCGCTGCCCCGCCTCGTCAGCCGGCTGCTCGACCGCGATCCCGCCCGGCGGCCCGCCGACGCGCACGAGGTCCACGCGGCCCTCGCCCCGCTGCTGCCCCGCCCCGGGGAGCGCGCTCCCGGACCGCCGCTCGATCCCACCCGCCCGTTCCTGGCCCCGGCGGCGCCGTGGCCGCCGCGCAGGCCGAGTCCGGGGCCCGGCCCGGAGGGGGATCTGAACGCGGTGCTGGAGGACATCCGCCGACTGCTGGGCGCGGGCCGCTACGCGGAGGTCGCCGCGCTGCTGGGCCGCGCCCTTCCGGCGGCGGTCACCACCTACGGCGAGGGCTCGCCCATCGTCCGCACCCTGCGCAAGCAGTACGCCACCGTCCTGGTGGACACCGGGCGGTACGCCCAGGCGCTGCCCGAACTCTCCGCCCTGCTGCGTGACCTGATCGGGGAACGCGGCATGCACGACCCCGCGGTGGCCCAGCTTCTGCAGGACGAGGCGCACTGCCGCCACCGACTGGCGTCTCCGGTGGGCCGCACCCCGTACTGACCCTCCCGCACGCGGACCGCCGGCGGCCCGTACGCCGCCTCCGGGTGCCCGCGGGCGGCGGCTCAGCGCTCCTCCTCCCACTCCAGCTCCCGCTCCTCCTCCTGCTCGCGTTCGCGGGCGCGCTCCCGGCTGCGGAACTGGCGGATGCGGCGCAGTACGGGGTTCTTCTCGCGCTGTTCGCGGGACTGCCGGTCCAGCTCCTCCCACAGGCGCTGGGAGCGCTTCTCCACGTCCAACTCGTCCAGCATGCGGTCGGCCTCGGCGAGCAGGGCGCCGTGCAGCTGCCACTGGCGGGGGTGTTCGCGCACCTTGTCCAGGAGCTGGAAGGCGATGACGTCCCGGCTGGCGCGGCTGGCCTCCAGCTCCCGCACCAGCCGGTCCTCGGCCTCCTCCGCGCTGGCGCTGACCGGGGTGGTGATCAGCAGCGCGAACGCCTCGACCGCGCCCGCCATGTGCACGTAGAGCTCCTGCATGCCCGCAGCGATCTCCTCGCTGAACAGCGGCTCGTCCAGGCGCTTCTTCGCCAGGTCGGTCACCGTCCGCGCGGTGGTCCGCAGCACGACCGCGCAGATCTCCAGGGCGTCCAGGCCGGTGCGCAGCACGACGCGGGAGAGCAGGCCCTCCCGTACTCGCGGATTGAGGCGCAGGCTGTCCTCGGCGCGCCGCAGTTCGACGTCGACCTCCACGATGTCGTGGTCGAGCCGGCGGGCCTGGTGCAGCCGGTCGGCCGCCTGACTGACCGGGGTGAAGCCGCGCACGTCCTCGCCGAGCCCCACCAGCAGCCGGTTCATCCGGCCGGAGAGGTCCAGGACCGCGTCCCCGGCGGGCTGCACCCATACCGGCGGGACGAACAGCACGTTGAAGGCCAGTCCGACGATCGCACCGATCAGCGTCTCCAGGATCCGGTCCCAGGCCATGGCTGCGACCTGACTTTGGGTCACCCCCAGTACCAGCATGGCGCTGATCGCCGTCTCCGGGACGAACTCGCCCGCCTTGACGAACCGGCCGACGATCAACGCGGCGAGGATCACCACGCCCAGACTCCACCAGGTCAGGCCGACCAGTGCGCTGAAACCGCTGGAGATGAGCACTCCGGCGACCACGGCGTTGACGCGGCGCACGCCGGTCCGCAGGGTCGTGTAGAGCGTCACCTGGGTGACCAGCAGCGCGGTGAGCGGCGCGGTCAGGGGTGCGGCTTCGCTGCTGAGCTGCAGTGCGACGGCGTAACTCATCACGGCGGCGATGGTGGAGCGGGCCGTCTGGGCGACGACGGGCTCACGGTGCCGCCGCACCAGGTTGAGCAGGGGATCGGTGACTACTTGACGCACCCTGCGTCCCTCCCCGCTTTCCCGCCGGTTGCCACAGGGACAGCTCCGTCGGGGTGACGCACCGGTCTATGCTCGCCCGATGACCGCCGCGACCACTCCTCCCCGCCCCGCCTCCGCCACCGTGCCGCGCCCCGGGCTGCGTTCCGTGCGGCGGGGCGCCGCCGCCGTCCTCGCCGCCACGGCCGCCACCGCGCTGCTGGCCGGGTGCGACGGCCTGCCGCAGCAGAAGGAGGACGGCGGCACCACAGGCGGCGGCTCGGACGCCTCCGCGACCCCGACCGGCACCCCGGCCTCCGGTGGCGCGGCCTCCGGTGGCGCGGGCGAGCAGACCAGCCCGCTGAAGAACCCGGAGGGGACCGAACCGGGACTGGCCCCGCTCACCTCGAACGTCGACAAGGTGCGCGCCCGGCGGCTGATCGACCAGGTGCGCACCAAGGGCCGCGGCCCGCGCACGGGCTACGAGCGGGAGAAGTTCGGCCGCGCCTGGCTGGACACCGCCGAGGGCATACCGCTGGCCCGCAACGGCTGCGACACCCGCAACGACGTGCTCAAGCGCGACGGCCGCAAGGTCACCTTCCGCTCCGGCTCGGACTGCGTGGTCGTCTCGATGACCCTGGCCGACCCCTACACCGGCAAGGACATCGCCTGGAAGAAGGCGAAGGCCACCGAGGTCCAGATAGACCATGTGGTGCCGCTGTCGTACGCCTGGCAGATGGGGGCCGCACAGTGGGACGAGGAGAAGCGCAAGCGGCTGGCCAACGACGTGCTGAACCTGCTGCCCGTCTCGGGTTCCCCCAACGCCTCGAAGGGCGACTCCGGGCCCGCCTCCTGGCTGCCGCCGAACAAGCGGATCCGCTGCTCCTACGCGGTGCGGTTCACGCAGGTGGCCCTGGAGTACGACCTGCCCGTCACGGCTCCCGACAAGCGGATGATGCTCCAGCAGTGCGAGGGCTGAGTGCGCCCGGGCGCTGAGAACCCGTCACCCGCGGCTCGTCCCGCGGTGGAGCCGGCGCCCCTGTGGGAGGGGCTGGAAGCCGTCGACTGGGCGGGCCTGCGGCACAACTACGGCTCCGCCGAGGACGTGCCCGGTCTGCTGCGCCGCTGCGCGGGTCCGGACCCCGAGGACGCGGAGGAGGCCGCGTTCGAACTGCACAACCTCCTCTACCACCAGGGGGGCTGGATCTGCTCCGCCGCCCCGGCCGCGTTGCCGTTCCTGCTGCGCCTTGCCTCCGCCTCCCGGGTGCGGTGCCGGCTCACCGTGCTGGACCTGGTGGCGATGCTGGCCGGCGAGGAGAGTCAGGTCGCCGAGAGGTTCCTGGCTCCCGGCTGGGCACCGACCTGGGAACGCCTGCTGCCCGACGTCCTCGCGCTGCTGGCCGATCCCGACCCGGAGGTGCGGCGAGCCGCGACGGCCGCCGTCGGCTTCTGCGCCAGTCCCGGTGCCCTGCTGCTGCCCGCGCTGCTGCGCTGCTGGCAGGCGGAGAGCGACCTCGTGAACCGCCTCGACCTGGTCCTCGCACTCGGCCCGGCGGTCGCCCGGGAGCCGGTCGGTGACCGGGCCGAGGAGGTCGACACCCTCCTCCGGGCGCTGCTCGACGCCCCGGAGCCCCAGCTCCGCCTCGCGGCCGTGCACGCGCTCGCGCCCGCCGCGCCGGGCCTGGCGGCGAGCCGGCTGGACACCGTGCTGGACGCCGTCCGCGCCCCGAGCGTGGAGCTGTGGCGGCGCAGCAGCACGATGGAGACCGGGGTGCAGGGAGTCCAGCAGTGGACCGCCGGACTGTTCGCCGGCGCGTCTCCCGCCTTCGCACTGGGTCTGCTGGCCGATCATCCCGACGCGGAGCAGCGGGCCGGCGGTCTGGCGCAGGCAGGCGGGCTGCTGGCGCGTTGGCGGTCGCCGGGGGAGGCCCTGCTGCCGGCCGTCGCGGCCCGGCTGGAGGATCCGGACACCGAAGTGCGGTACCGGGCAGCCGGGTTGCTGGCCTGCCTCGGCCCGTCGGCCGCCGCCCATGCCGACGCGGTCGCCGCGCTGCTCGGCGACACCGCCGCCCGGCGGACCCGGACGGGGGAGTCGGTGGCTCAGGCAGCCCTGTGGGCGCTGGCCCGGATGAACGATCCGCGGTGTGTTCCGGGGCTGGCCGCGTACGTGGCCGGCCACCGGTCCGGCTTCGCACTGTCCTGCTACAGCAGCGTCCGCTCGGGACACGACACCGGCCTCCCGGACCTCGCCGAGGTGCTGAGCGCGCTCCCGGACCACGCGGAGCTGCTGCTGCCCGGCATCTGCGACCGGCTCGCCGGCACCACGGACCCCGGCGCGCTCAAGCAGCTGTGCGACGTGCTCGCCGCCTGGGGGCCCGCCGCGAAAGCGGCCGTACCCCGCCTGCTCGAGCTGCTGGCCGACGACCGCGGTTGGACCGCGGCGGCGACAGCCCTGGCCGGAATCGGCCCGGCGGGCAACGCGGGCCGGCAACTGCTGCTGGCCCGGTCGGCCGCGGCCACCGGGACGGACGCGGAACTCGCCGCCTGGACGTACTGGCGGGTCGGCGGGGACCCCGGCCCCGCACTCGGGGTGCTGGTGCCCGCCGCCACCGAGGGCCGCTTCCCCCACCCCGCCCTGCGCAAGCTGGCCGATCTCGGCCCGCACGCCGCTCCCTTCGCGGACCGCCTCCGGACGGTGGCCGGTCCCCCCGGCGACTGGACCGACGTCGAGGCCGCGCACGCCCTGTGGGCAGCGACCGGTGACACCGAGCACACCGTCCCGGTCCTCCTGGCGGCGGTGCGGGGCCTGGCCGAGGGTGCCTACCAGCCCGTCATGCTCTCCGCGGTGCGTCATCTGGCCCGCATCGGTCCCGCCGCCCGGCCCGCCGCCGACCTCCTGCGCCACCTGCCCGCCTGCGACCGGCGCCTCCACCACTTCAGCGGCCGGCGCGCCTTCACCGAGGACGAGGCCATCCGCGCGGCCCTCGACGAGCTGCTCACCGCGGTGGAGTGAGCCTCCTCGGCCGGGCCGCGAACGGCGGCGTCCCGGCCGGGTCCGTACGGCGCAGGTCCGGCGCACGGCTCGTACCGCTGCCGGTATCGGTGTCGCACTGCTGTACGGGCAGCTACCCAACTGCTCCCGAATCGTTAGTCGATTTGATCGGAAGCGTTAGCGGCGCAGACCCCCGGCTTTAGTCGTGGGGATAGCCGCCTCACGACGATGCCCTTGACCAGGTCATCGTTAGTTAGCTTGAAGCTGTATAGTGGCGTTATGGCAGTCACCCTGCGGTCCAACCGCAATGTGACGTTCCAGTGTGCCTTTCACATCGTGTGGTGCCCGAAGTACCGACGGCGCGTGCTGGAAGGTCGCATCGAGCAGCGCTTGAAGCAGATCGTCCGCGAGGTCATCGAGGAGAAGGGGGCATGGCTCGTCGAGCTTGAGGTCATGCCCGACCACATCCACATGCTTGTTGAGGTCGATCCGCAGTACGGCGTTCACCGGCTGGTGAAGGCGATGAAGGGCCGCTCGTCCCGCGTCCTGCGTGAGGAGTTCCCCGCTCTCAAGTCGCGTCTGCCGACGCTGTGGACGAACAGCTACTTCGCGGCCACGGTCGGTGGGGCTCCGCTGGATGTGGTGGAGAAGTACGTCGAGAACCAGAAGAACGTCTGAGGGGAGGTGAACCATGCTGACCGGCCGCAAGTACCGGCTCGCGCTCGACGCCGAGCAGACGGAGATGTGCGAGGAGTTCGGGAACATCTGCCGGGCGGTGTGGAACACCGGCCTCGACCAGCGGCGCCAGTACCGGCGGCGCGGCGCGTGGATGAACTACGTGCCGCAGGTCGCCGAGCTGGCCGACGCCAAGAAGGAACACCCCTGGCTCAGGGCCGCCCCCTCTCACGTCCTCCAGCAGACGCTCAAGGACCTGGACAAGGCGTGCCGGGACCACGGCGCCTTCAGGGTCCGCTGGCGCTCGAAGGCACGCTGGTCCCCCTCGTTCCGGTTCCCCGCCGGGAACCTCATCACCGTCGAACGCCTCGGCCGCAAGTGGGGTCGGGCGAAGCTGCCTAAGCTGGGCTGGGTGACCTTCCGCTGGTCACGCCCGCTCGGCGGTGAGGTCAGGTCGGCCACCGTGTCCCGCAGGTCCGGGCACTGGTACCTCTCCTTCCTCGTCTCCACCCAGGAGACGACGCCCGAGCAGCACGCCATGCCGAACACGGCGGTCGGCATGGACCGAGGCGTTGCCGTGGCCGCCACCACATCGGACGGCGACTTCCACGACCGGCAGTTCGTCACCGAAGGTGAGAAGACCCGGTACCGGCGCTTGCAGCAGCAGCTTGCCCGCACGAAGAAGGGCAGCGCGAACCGCCGCAAGGTCCTCGCCCGCATGAACCGCATCATGGGCCGGGTCACTGACCGCCGGGCCGACTTCTGCGCACACCTGGCAAACCGGCTCACGGCCCGGAACGCCGTGGTGGTCCTCGAAGACCTCAAGACGAAGAACATGACGGCTTCCGCCTCCGGCACCCGCCAGAAGCCGGGCAAGCAGGTTTCCCAGAAGCGGGGCCTCAACCGGGCCATCCTTGACAAGGGCTGGCACCGTCTCGAACTCGCCCTCGCCAACGCCGCCCGGTACACGGGCACCGAACTGGTGAAGGTCCATCCCGCGTACACGTCGCAGCGGTGCTCCGCCTGCGGCTTCGCCACCGGAGGAAACCGAGAGAGCCAATCGGCCTTCGTGTGCAAAGCCGTAGGCTGCGGGTACCGGCAGAACGCCGACGTGAACGCCGCACGCAACATCCTCAAGGCGGCCGGGGCGGCCGTCTCAGCCTGTGGAGACTTCGGGGCCACCCGGTCGGTGAAACAGGAACTACCGGGACCCCGTGAGGCAGTACCGGTCCGACCAGCGATTCCGCTGGTCGGAATCCCCCGGCCCTAGCCGTGGGGAGGAACTCAAGTCGAACCAGTGGTCATGGACCCGTTCGACTCCCTACCATCGATCATCGCCAGGTCGTGCGAGGACGCGCGACCCTCGCCGCCGCCGGGAGGCCCCATGGAAAGCCGTCACCGCAGGTCCGCGCTCACCCTCTCCGCCGCAGCGGCACTCGTCGCCGCGGCCCCGCTGCTCACCGCGTGCGGCGACGACGCGCACCCGGGCGCGGCGGCCCTGGTGAAGGGCGACCGGATCAGCATGGGGCAGCTCCAGTCCCGGGTGGGGGCCGTGCGGGACGCGCAGCGGGCCACGCCGCAGGGCGAACAGATGATCAAGCAGAGCGGCAAGCTGACCCGGGCCACCCTCGACGGCATGATCCGCGAGCGGATCGTCGCGCAGGCCGCCCGCGACGCGAAGGTGGGCGTCAGCCGCCGCGAGGTCCAGCGGGTCCGCGGGCAGCTCGAGATGCAGGCGGGCGGCAGCAAGCAGCTCAAGGCCGTACTGCTGCGCCAGCAGAGCGTCGCGCCGGACGAGATCGACGACCGCATCCGCATGCAGCTCCTCGTCGAGAAGATCGCCAAGGCCAAGGGCATCGACCCGACGTCGCCGGACGGGAACCAGCGGCTCACCAAGGAGCTGTCGGCGACGTCCAAGAAGATGAACATCGACGTGAACCCGCGCTACGGCAGGTGGGACACCGACCGCTCCACCCTCACCGGCGCGAAGACCCCGTGGCTGCGGGACCTGAGCGGCGAGGCGGCGCAGCGCCCGCAGCAGATGTGACGAGGTGAGGCGGGGCGCGGCGGCGGAGGCGACGCCTTCGCGGGACCGTAGGCCGGGCCGGACGCCGTCCGGGTTACGTTCGTAGGGTGAACGAGATCCCCGAGACCGGCCGCGTCGTCCTGCTCACCACCACCCACCGGGTGGCGCCCGGACTGCTCTCCTGGCCTGCCTGGGAGGCCCTGCGCGGCGCCGACCGGGTGCTGTGCGCCGACCCGGCGCACCCGCAGCTCCCCTATGTGCGGGACGCCGGGGTCAAGACCGAGGCGGGCGTCGAACTGGACGCACGGGAGCTGGTCGCCGACTGCGCACAGGGCGGCGGCCGGTCGGTCGTGGTACTGGCCACCGCCGAGGGGGAGGCCGCGCTCACCGACGGCCTCGCCCGGCTGGCCGGCTCCGGCCGGCAGGCCATGCCCGATCTGGAGCTGCTGCCCGGCTCCTACGACCTGCCCGGCGCCCGGCTGCTGGACGCCGTCCAGGTGATGGACCGGATCCGGCGCGACTGCCCGTGGAGCGCGCTGCGCACCCACGAGGACCTGCTCAAGTACGGTGTCGAGGAGGTCTACGAGCTGATCGACGCCATCGAACGGGGCGACCGCGCCGAGCTGCGCGAGGAACTCGGCGACGTCCTGCTCCAGGTCGTCTTCCACGCCCGTATCGCCCAGGACGACCCCGAAGAACCGTTCGGCATCGACGACGTGGCCGCCACCCTGGTGGAGAAGCTGGTGCACCGCCACCCGCACGTCTTCGGCGACGACGTCGCCGAGACCGCGGCGGAGGTCGAGGCGCACTGGCAGCGCCGCAAGGCGCTGGAGAAGACCGAGCGGACCTCGGTGACCGAGGGCGTCCCCTTCGGCCAGCCCGCCCTCTCGCTCGCCGCCAAGCTCGCGGGCCGCGCCCGCACGGCCGGCCTGCCCGCCCCCGGGGACGGCGCCGGTGCCGGCGTGGGCTACGCCCTGCTGGCGCTGGCCGCGGAGGCCGAACGGGAAGGCGTCGACCCCGAGGCCGCACTGCGCGCCGCCGCCCGCGAGTACCGCGACCGGATCCGGCAGGCGGAGCAGCACCCCGCCGACTGACCCCGGCCCGGCCCGGCCCCACCACGGGTGGCCGCCGCCGGGCCGGTGCGAGGGGCTACGCCGCTACGGCACCCGCACCGGTACGGGGTTGTCCGGGTGGTCGAGCCACACCCGCTGACCGCGCGGGGTGACCGTCAGCCCGTACCGTGCGAACCCCGGCTCGCCGTGCTCGCGCCACCAGGACAGGACGGCCTCGGCCTCGGCCCACAGGCGGCGCGGTCCGTACTCGGCGACCTCGAACTCGCCGCGACCGGGTTCGAAATCGGCCGTCGCCCAGGACGTGCGGCCCATGTCGAGGAGCCGCAGCCGGTATGCCCCGCCTGTGCCCCACTCGACGCGGCAGAACAGATCGGGCACCTGCACGCCCAGCGTGAACATGTGGTGCCAGGCGCCCATGTTGTCCGGCGAGAGCGCTGTCGTGCGCCGCTGCGCCGCACCCGGCCAGTCCTCCGCGCCGGGGAACAGCCGGGTCGGCGGGAACCGGTCGCGCTGGTCCCGCAGCCGCATGAACGCCGAGGAACCGACGAACGGCCCCGTCGCGATCCCGCCCTCGCCGACCGTCAGCCGCGCGACCGCCTGCCCGCCGTAGGGCGGGCCCCACGGGACGACGAGCACGGCACCCGCGGCGGCCTGCTCGATCCATGCGTACGGCACCCGGGAGACCCCGCAGGTGGCGATGATCCGGTCGTACGGCGCTCCGGCGGCATGGCCCCGCGCGCCGTTGCCGACGACCGACACCGGTACGGGCCCCGCCGCCGCGAGGCGGCGCCGCGCTCCCTCGGCGACGGCCGGATCGACCTCGACCGTCACCACGTTGCCCGGCCCGAGCCGGTGGGCGAGCAGGGCCGCGTTCCAGCCGGTTCCCGTGCCGATCTCCAGCACCCGGTTCCCCTCCGCCACGCCGAGGGCGGCGAGCATCGAGAACACCATCGTCGGCATGGAACTGGACGAGGTCGGAGCCCGGCCCCTGGCCGTGCCCGGCTGCGTGCCGTCGTCCCACTGGGTGGTGAGCGGAATGTCGCTGTGCACCTTCTCCCACCACAGCGCCGGGTCCGTCCGGCGGTCGATCACCTCGCCCTGCCGGTTGCCGCCCGCCGTGCCCGGCCACAGCCGGTCGGGGACGAACGCGGCCCGCGGCACGGCCCGGTAGGCGGGCAGCCAGTCCGGCGTCAGGGCACCCTTGTCCACCAGCACGGAGGCCAGCCTGTCCGGGCCGGCCTCCCGGGTGCCGGATTCCGCCTCGGTCACTCGCCGTCCGCCGGGCCCTGGCCGTCCGAGGTGTTGCCGCCCTCGTCCGAACCGCCGCCCCCGTGCTTGTTGCCGGAGTCGCTGTCATCCTGCGGGTTGCCACCATCGGCCCGCGTCAGCCACGGAACTGCGTCCACTGGGTACCTCCTGATCGGTGTTCCTCGTGCGGTGCTTCGGAATTCCGCCCCGGCCGGATGGGGAGCCACGGACCCGGCCGGGGCGGAGTCTGTGCGGGCGCCGCCGGTACGGAGGCGCCCGATGCGCAGCGGGACACCGGGCACGCACAGCGCCCGCCGCGAGGGTCGGTGTGGGGTGGGCTGTTGCTCCGGCACGGGCCCGCTGGCCCGGAGTCGAGCGCGCTCGGCCTCGACCCAATGGAGCTGTTCGACCCGGAAGACGCACCAGTGACAGGCGCGGAAGGGGACGGTGACACCGCGCGCCTCCATCGTCCTCAGGCACGCCACCGGCAGGTTCGTACGCTCGCAGCGGTGGCAGGACCCTCGGCGGAAGTCGAACCGGGCCCACAGCTCCAGCGGCCTCACGCCCATGCGGCACCCCGCGCCCGGCGCGGCGTCAGCACGGAGTGTGCGGACGGGCCCGGTCGGCGCCCATGACGTGCAGGAAGCCGCCCGCCTTCTCGACGCTCCGCGCCACCTCGTCGTACTCCTGCGCAATGGTCGAGATCATCGAGCGCCACGGTGTGAGCACCGCACCGGCCTTCCGCTCCTCGACCAGTTCCACGGCGCGGGCCAGCCCCTCGCGTCCCTCCGGGGGAAGCAGTCCGACGCGGTCCTCGACCACGTCCACGATCTGCCAGCCGAACGACCCGGCGTACGCGAGGCACTCCTCGCGCGGCCCCGCGATGTCGGAGTTCGCCGCCGCGCACAGGTAGACCACCACGCGGAAGCGGTCGACCTTCGCCACGCGGGCGGGCACGGGGCCCTCGCCCGGTACATGACCGGTCGCGTGATCCGCGAGAGCCTGCCGCCGCCGCCTCTCACCCTCGGTGCGCCGGGCCGGAGTCGGCCGCTTCCTGAGTCCCTGCTCGCTGCTGACCATGCATCAATCGTGTCGCCTCGCTCACCCAGGGTGAAGAGATCCGACGTAGGACCAGCGCAACGAGTGTCCGGCCGACTCCTACGCCGCGTCGGCGTCACGCGACCAGCGGGACCCCGATCGCCTCGCCGATGCTGCGGACCCGCGCCGTCGACACCTTCGCGATCCGCCGGCCGATGACCCCCGGCAGCGCCTGGTGCCGCACCCACTCCGGCGCGTCGAGACCGACCTCGACGAGAGTGTCGCCCGCCTGGTCGTACAGCCCGGCCGAGCACTGCGCGAGCGCGACGTCGAGCTTGTAGCGGGTGCGGGCCAGCTTGGGCATGGCGCGGGGCAGTTGGGTGCGCGCCGCCAGCTGCAGCGCCCTTCCGTGGTTGCCGAGCGCCACCGCGACGCCCACGGCTTCGGTGTTCGCCATGGTGGGTCCGAAGTGTGTGCCGTACATCGCCGTGTCCGCACCGAGCCGGGCGGCCGCGGCGTGGGCCTGCGACAGATAGTCGTCCGCGGAGACGGAGTCGCCCTGCCGCGACGCGGCGACGGCCGCGGAGATCATGAGCCGCCCGTACGCGACCATCCGGGGCCGGGAGGCCCGGCTGAACGAGGGTTCGATCCGCGAGGCCGCCTGCTCGGCGACGGACACCGCCCGCTGGATTCTGGCGCTGCGCAGCGAGATCCAGGACAGCGTCGAGTCCACGAGCGCGGCCTGCACCTCGTCGCCCGAGTCCGCCGCCAGGTGACGCGCTGAGGTGAGGGCGCTCAGGGCGAGGTCCCGCTGCCCGAGGAGGAGCGCGGCCGAGGAGGCGAACTGGTAGGTGGCGGCGAGCAGCGAGGCGAACTGTTCCCGCTCGTGCCCTGTGGCCCGTGCGTACTCGGCTCGCCCTTCGAGCAGCACCTTGGCGGCGAGTTCGCTCAGTTCCCCGAACGAGCCCTGCCAGTAGGCGGCGCCCAGACGGTCGTGCGCGGCGGAGAGTTGGCCGAGCGTGCTCGGCTCCTCGATGCCCTCCCACCCGCCGAGCGCACTGTCGTGCACCGCCTCGGAGAGCCGCCGGACAGCGGCCCTGGTGTCCCTGCTCATGCCCCGGCGCGGGGCCTGCTGCCCGAGAATGACGGCCACGTCGGTGCGGAGCGCGCGGGCGAGCTTGAGCAGGGATCCGACGGACAGCTCCCCGCGGTCCTGCTCGGCCTTCTGCACCAGGGCGTAGGAGACGCCTGCGGCTTCGGCGAGTTCGTGCTGGGTGAGGTCGGAGCCCCGCAGGGCCTTGATGCGCTTGCCAGTCGTCAGATCAGCCCAGTTGCTCACGTGTGCACCTCAGCGGTTTCGGGCCTGGTGGCTGTCGCTTCCGATGGTAGGGCCGGCCGGGTGACCGTCTCCGGCGAACGACGAGGCCGCCCGGCCGCCGTATCGTGCCCTGTTCCCCCGTGACTCGTGCCCCCTGTGGACCGGCCGACACCGACCGGGCGACACCGCCCGCACACGGCGGCGCTCCCGGCGGAAGTCCGCCGGGAGCGCCGATCGGGCCGTCGCCTTGGGTCAGGGGCGCCCCGCGGCGCAGCTGTGCGCGATGCCGTCCAGGATGTCGTGCTCGCTCACCACGACCTCCTGGGCGCCGATCCGCTCCATCAGCGTCAGCAGGACGAGGGCTCCGGCGCTGATCACGTCGACCCGCCCCGGGTGCATGACGGGGATGGCGGCGCGTTCGTCGTGGGTGGCGGACAGCAGCCGGGAGGTGAGTTCGCGGACCTGCGCCAGCGGGAGGCGGGAGTGGTGGATGCGGGCCGAGTCGTAGGCGTCCAGCTCCAGCGCGATGCCGCCGAGCGTGGTGACCGTGCCCGCGAGCCCCACCAGGGTGTGCGGCCGGTCCAGCGGCACCGTCCGCTCCACCTCGTCCAGTGCCGCGTGCACATCGGCGCGGATCGCGGCGATCTGGTCGGCGGTCGGGATCTCGGTGCGGGCGCCGCCGGGCGTGAGATGGCGCTCGGTCAGCCGGACGCAGCCCACGTCGACGCTGCGGGCCGCCTCGACGTGCTCGGTGCCCAGCACGAACTCCGTGGAGCCGCCGCCGATGTCCACGACCAGGTACGGCGGTGGGAACGTGCCGGGTGCCAGGCCCTCGGTGGCGCCGGTGAAGGAGAGGTCGGCCTCCTGGTCGCCGGTGATCACCTCCGGCTCGACGCCGAGGATGTCCAGCACGCCGCGGACGAACTCGTCCCGGTTCTCCGCGTCGCGGGACGCGGAGGTGGCCACGAAGCGGGTCCGCTCGGGCGGTACGCCGAACTCGGTGAGGACCTCGGCGTAGCGGCGGCAGGCGGCGAAGGTCCGCTCCAGCGCCTCGGGTGCCAGCCGTCCGGTGCGGTCCACGCCCTGCCCCAGCCGGACGATCTCCATCCGGCGGTCCAGTTCGGTGAGTCCGCCCTGGGTGCCGTCGGCGGACACCGCCACGTCGGCCACCAGCAGGCGGATGGAGTTGGTGCCGCAGTCGACGGCTGCCACACGGTTCGTCGTCACGGCCGGGCCTCCTCGGATTCCGCCGTCTGTTCCGGGACCGCCACGCACGGCCCCTTGCGCCACCACTCGGGCAGCATCGCCAGCGCCTCGTCGCCGAGCGGGTTGACGCCGGGGCCCGCGACCAGCGAGTGCGCCACCAGCACGTGCAGGCATTTGACCCGGTCGGGCATACCTCCCGCGCTGGGGAAGCCGACCAGCTCCTCGATGGCGTCGCGGCGGGCCAGATAGTCCTCGTGCGCGGCGCGGTAGGCGTCGGCCAGCTCCGCGTCCTCGGCCAGCCGCGCCGTCATCTCCTTCATGACGCCGTTCGCCTCCAGCGTCCCGATGGCGGAGGCGGCGCGCGGGCACGTCAGGTAGTACGTGGTGGGGAACGGTGTGCCGTCCTCCAGCCGGGGTGCGGTCTCCACCACGTCGGGCAGCCCGCAGGGGCAGCGGTGGGCGATGGTGCGCAGCCCGCGCGGCGGGCGGCCGAGCTGCTCCTTGAAGGCGGCGATGTCCGCGTCGGTGGGCGCGGTCGGCTCGGTGCGGGGCGGTGGGGTGTCCATGGCTGAGGTGCTCGTCGCTTCGCTTCGGTCGTCAGGAGGGTTCGGTCGTCGTGCGGTCGATCGTCATGCGGCAGGGCAGTGCCGGGCAGTGGCCCGCCCGGAGGAAGGGGCGCGGCGGGCAGGCCGCTCACCCGACCTGGTCGGCGCGGTCCACACCGTCCCACAGGTTCTGGTACCAGGGCCGGTCCTCCGCCTCGTGCTCGCGGGGGCGGCGCACCTCTGCCGTACCGTCCGGCATGGTGTAGCCGGTCTCGCCGGGGCGGACGAAGTGCAGGTGCTCACGGGCCTGCCGTTCCACGTAGGCGGGGTCCCGCCAGCGGGCCCGCTGTTCGCGCAGCCGCTTCACCTCCGCGCGGGCCTGCTCGGCCTGCCGGCGCTGGTCGGCGATCTGCGAACGCTGGGTGATGTACTGCCGGGTCGGGTACGCGAGCGCGACGACCAGGGAGCACACCACCAGGGCGAGGAGCGCGGCCCGGCCGGTGAGCCGGCCCTTGCGCGGGGTGCGGACCGTGCGGCCCTGGGCGCGGTACACCCGCTCGGCGGCCTGGGCGCCGAGCGCGCGCAGGCGCGTCGCGGTGGAGAAACGGTCCCGGTCCGCTCCCATACCTCTCCCCTGCGGTCCACCTGCCGAAGCTGTGCGAACGGTGTCGCCGGTGCCCTGCCCCCCAGGCCCCGGGAGGGGGCGGGGCGCAGGGCACCGGCGGCGCGGCGTACGGCGGTCAGCGCTTGTAGCGCGGGAACGCCGAACGACCGGCGTAGACCGCCGCGTCGTCCAGGATCTCCTCGATACGCAGCAGCTGGTTGTACTTCGCGACACGCTCCGAGCGCGCCGGGGCGCCGGACTTGATCTGGCCGCAGTTGACGGCGACGGCCAGGTCGGCGATCGTCACGTCCTCGGTCTCGCCCGAGCGGTGCGACATCATGCACTTGAAGCCGTTGCGCTGGGCCAGCTCGACCGCGTCCAGCGTCTCGGTCAGCGAACCGATCTGGTTGACCTTGACGAGCAGCGCGTTGGCGATGCCCTCCTCGATACCGCGGGCCAGTCGCTCGGGGTTGGTGACGAACAGGTCGTCGCCCACGAGCTGCACCTTGTCGCCGAGCTTGTCGGTGATGGTCTTCCAGCCCGCCCAGTCGTCCTCGAACAGCGGGTCCTCGATGGAGACCAACGGGTAGTCCGCGACGAGTTGCTCGTAGTACTCGGTCATCTCGGCGGCGGAGCGCTTCTGCCCCTCGAACGCGTAGACGCCGTCCTCGTAGAACTCGGAGGCGGCCACGTCCAGCGCCAGCGCGATGTCCTGGCCCGCGTTGTAACCGGCCTTCTGGACGGCCTCGATGATCAGGTCGAGGGCCTCGCGGTTCGAGCCCAGGTTCGGCGCGAAGCCACCCTCGTCGCCCAGCCCGGTGGCCAGGCCGCGCTCCTTGAGCACGCCCTTGAGCGCGTGGTAGACCTCGGCGCCCCAGCGCAGCGCCTCGGAGAACGACTCGGCGCCGATCGGCGCGATCATGAACTCCTGGATGTCGACGTTCGAGTCCGCGTGCGAACCGCCGTTGAGGATGTTCATCATCGGCACCGGCAGCTGGTGCGCGTTCGGCCCGCCCAGGTAGCGGAACAGCGGCAGGTCGGACGCCTCGGAGGCGGCGTGCGCGACGGCCAGCGAGACGCCCAGGATGGCGTTGGCGCCCAGCGAGGACTTGTCGGCGGTGGCGTCCAGGTCGAACATCGCCTGGTCGATCAGCCGCTGCTCGGTGGCGTCGTAGCCGACCAGCTCCGGGCCGATCTGCTCGATGACCGCGAGGACGGCCTTCTCGACGCCCTTCCCGCTGTAGCGCGCGGCGTCGCCGTCACGCAGTTCGAGCGCCTCGAAGGCGCCGGTCGAGGCGCCGGACGGCACGGCAGCACGGCCGGTGCTGCCGTCGTCGAGGCCGACCTCGACCTCGACGGTGGGGTTGCCTCGCGAGTCGAGGATCTCGCGGGCTACGACGACGTCGATGGACGGCACGAGGTTTCTCCTTCGTCTGGGACGACTTTCCGCCCCGAGCCTAACCGTCCCGCCCGGCGCACCCGCGAGGCTGTCCCGTTTCCTGCCCGGGTGTCCCTTCCGGGGGACTCCTCCGGCGCCGCACGGCCACGGCGGACCGCGCGGGCCACGCGGACGACGCGGCCTGCGCGGCCTACAGCGTCAGGTGCTGGCCCGGGCGGATGAGGTCCGGGTCGTCGCCGACCGTCTCCCGGTTCTGCGCGTACAGCTCGCTCCAGCCGCCCTCGACGTCCTGCTCCGCGGCGATCCGCGCGAGCGAGTCGCCGGCCCGCACGGTGATCCGGTGCCGGCCGTCGCTCTCGCCGGCACGGTCGCGTTCCCCGCCCCGGGAGGGCCGCTCGCCGCGCTCGTCGTGCTCGGGCCGCTCCTCGGCGGGCCGCCCCCGGTGCTTGCCCTTGCCGGACTGGTCGGAGTCGGACGGGGACTTGAGCCGGTTCGGGCTCGACGGGCCCAGGTCGGACCAGCCGGAGGTGCCGCTCGCGGAGTCGGAGCCGCTGTCGGTGTCGTCGTCGGCGTCCGAGTCCGGCGACCCGGAGTCGGACGCTCCGGAGCCGGGTGCCTGGGACGTGCTGTCGTCGGACGGCTGCTGCGGCGAGCCGGACTCCCCGCTCTTCGGCTTCCCGGAGTCCCGGTCGGAGCCCGCGCCCTTGTTCGTGCCGTCGCCGTCGCCGTCGCCGTCGCCGTCGCCGTCGCCGTCGCCGTCGTCCTTGTCCGTGGGCGCGTCGCTCGCGTCCGGCGACGGGTCCGTCTCCGGGTGCTGCCCGTCGGACTTGCCGGATTTTCCGGACTTTCCTGCGTCATCGGGCTTGCCGGAAGGATCGGACTTCCCGGCGGAGTCGGTCGGGTCCTGCGACGGCTTGCCGGACGGGTCGGCGCCCTCGTCCGAGCCGGGGACCTCGAGCTTCAGGCCGCCGCCGCACTGCGGGAAGGCACGCGGGCCCTCGGCCTGGAGGATCTTCTCGCCGACGGCGATCTGCTGGCTGCGGCTGGCCAGGTCCGGCCGCTCGGCGTACATCGTGCCGCCGTAGTACTTCCAGGTGTCCAGGTCCAACTGGAGTCCGCCGTAGTATCCGTTGGAGTCGTTGGCGCTCCAGGCGCCGCCGCTCTCGCAGTCCGCGACGCGGTCCCAGGGCTGGGCGTCGGCGGCGTGTGCGCCGGTGGCGCCGAGCAGCGGAAGTGCGATTCCGGCACCTGTGACCCCGGCGGCGACGAACAGTGCGGGGGCTTGGCGGGGGCGGCGGTGCCGACCATTCCCGGAGCGCATGGTTGACCTCTCGTGGGGGACGAACGGGACGACGACCGTAGTCGATGACAGCAGTCCATGGCCGAAGTCCATGACCGAAGTCGGTGACCGAACGTAGCTGCGAAGTCCGACAGTCACAAGCCAATGTCGTCCACATCACGCCGCGGTCACATAAGTGAGGGGCCGTCACACCGGCTCCCCGCGCAGGTCATCCGCCCTCGGGGGAGTGAACTCCACCGGCAGCGTCCGCAGCCCGCGCATGATGAGTCCGCCCCGCCGGTGCAGGGTGCCGGGGTCGGCGGCCAGCCGCAGATCGGGGAGCCGGTGCAGCAGGGCGGCCAGCGCGGTCCGCCCCTCCAGGCGGGCCAGCGGGGCGCCCAGGCAGTAGTGGATGCCGTGCCCGTAGCCCAGGTGCTGGTTGTCCTGCCGGGTCAGGTCCAGAGTGTCGGGCGCGGCGAACTTGGCCGGATCCCGGTCCGCCGCCGCCAGGACGACCAGCACCGCCTCGCCCTCCCGCACCTGCTGCCCGCCGAGCAGCAGGTCGCGGGCGGCGAACCGCCAGGTCGCCAGTTCGACCGGGCCGTCGTAGCGCAGCAACTCCTCGACGGCGCAGCCGAGCAGCTGCTCGTCCCCCTCCGCGACGGCGCGCTGCAGCACGGCACGCTCCTCCGGGTGGCGCAGCAGTGCGAAGGTCCCGTTCCCGATGAGGTTGACGGTCGTCTCGAACCCGGCGAACAGCAGGATGAAGGCCATCGCGGCGGCCTCGTTCTCGGTGAGGTGTTCGCCGTGGTCGGAGGCGCGGATGAGGCCGGAGATCAGGTCGCCGCTCCCCTCGGCGGTGTCCGCCTCCGCGCGTTTGCGGTGGATGAGCTCGGCCAGGTAGCCGCGCATCCGCTTGACGGCCCGGCCCACGCCGCCGCGCGGGCTGCCGGGCTGATGGATCATCATGCCCGCCCAGGTGCGGAAGTCCTCCTGGTCCTCCTGCGGGACGCCGAGCATGTCGCAGATGGCGTAGATCGGCAGCGGGAACGCGTACTCGTGGATCAGGTCCGCTTCGCCGCGCGACGCGAAGGAGTCGATGAGCCCGTCCGCGAGTTCCCGTACCCGGGGGGCGAAGGCGGCGACCCGGCGCGGGGTGAACGCGGTGGAGACCAGGCGGCGCAGCCGGGTGTGGTCGGGCGGGTCGATGTTGAGCAGATGCGTCATCAGGTTCGCACTGCGCTCGCCCGGAATGCCGACCTTGCCCTTGCCGTGGGTGCCCTGTTCGCCGTGCCGCCGCGGGTCCTTGCTCAGCCGCGGGTCGGCGAGCGCCTCCCGGGCGTCCGCGTACCGGGTCACCAGCCACGCCTCCACCCCGCTGGGCAGCCGGGTCCGCCGGACCGGCGCGTGCTCGCGCAGCCAGGCGTACGCGGGGTAGGGGTCGAGAGCGAACTGCCGGTCGAAGAGCGGCGGCATGGGCGGCGGGGAGCCGGGGCGGTCCGGGCTGGTCGGGTCGTGCACGGCTACGACGGTATGCGCTCGACGCGGCGCGGGCTCAGGACGGGGCGCGCTCCAGCCAGCCCTCGGTGATCAGGTACTGCCCCAGCAGGTACCCGGCCATGATCAGTACTTCCTGGGAGGGGAACTCGTGCCCCGCGGCCTGCAGGCCGATCAGTGCGTCGGAGGCGATGAAGGCCACCGCGCCGGCGGCGACCTTGCCCCCGACGCCGAGTGCTGCGGCGCCCATCGCGGTGAGCGCCAGGCTGTAGCCGGCCACGGGGAGGCGCAGGCGCCGCTCCAGCGTGGGCGCGAGCACCGCGTTGACGGCGCCCCAGGCCGCGAACGCCGCGAGCGCGCGCCTGGGCCGGGCGCGCAGTCCGCGGACGGCGCCGAGCCGGGTCGTCATGCCCGCGGTGTAGCTGATCTGGGTGCCGAGGAAGGCGGCCATGCCGGTCAGCAGGGCGCGCTGGTGGCGGTCCCACAGCAGGGCGGTGTCGCCCGCGGTGGCGCAGGCGAGTCCGGCCAGCAGGGCGGCGGGCGGACGTGCGGGCTGCGCGGCGTCGCGGGCGTGGGCGGCGAGCGCGGGCATCAGGAAGGGCTTGGCGGCGCGTGCCGGGCCGCGGGGGGACTTCGCGGTGGCGTACAGGTCCGCGGCGGCCAGCGCGGCGAACGCGGCTGTGCCCTTGCCCTTGCCCTTGGTGATCGCCATCCGGGCAGTGTTACCGCCCAGTACGCCACCGTCAACCCTTCGGCGGCGGGCCGTCGCGCTCCGGTGGGGTACATCGGCGGGCTCGGTCGAGGCGGGCTCAAGGGTTCTCAGTTGAGCGGGTCGGCACTCTGCTGATAGGTGTGAAGTGGCCTTCGCGGCGCCCCGCGCAGCTCTGGGCAGACGAGTTTCGTGAATTGATTCACATGAGAAAGGGCCCGGTGGGCCCTGGTTTTCCCGTTGGAAGGCGCAGTTCCGGATGTGCCGCCGCCGCGCCGGACGCGGGCGGTTCCACCGCTGTGCGGCGGTTCCCTTCAAGGGGTGCCGATCCCCGCAGCTCAAGAGGCGTGTCAACGGTTCACGCGGCGCAGGGGTTCCACGGACGGCCTGTGGGCTCGATCACGGGCGGCGGAGTGTAGCAGAGGGTCCGCCGATCCTTGTGAAGACCCTCACGAAGTGACCCCCCGGGATGGGTGGATACTCGATTCCATGAGCACCACGGAGCGTCCCCGAATCCTCGTAGTGGGTGGCGGGTACGTCGGTCTGTACGCAGCGCGGCGCATCCTCAAGAAGATGCGCTACGGCGAGGCGACCGTCACGGTCGTCGACCCGCGGTCGTACATGACGTACCAGCCCTTCCTCCCTGAAGCCGCCGCCGGCAGCATCTCACCCCGCCACGTCGTGGTCCCCCTGCGACGCGTGCTCCCCAAGGCCGAGGTCCTCACCGGCCGGGTCACCTCGATCGACCAGGACCGCAAGGTCGCCAGTGTGTCGCCGCTGGTCGGCGACGCCTACGAGCTGCCGTTCGACTACCTGGTCATCGCGATGGGCGCCGTCTCCCGCACCTTCCCGGTGCCGGGGCTGGCGGAGAACGGCATCGGCATGAAGGGCGTGGAGGAGGCCATCGGCCTGCGCAACCACGTCCTGGAGCAGTTCGACAAGGCGGACTCCACCCAGGACGAGGACGCCCGCCGCAAGGCCCTCACCTTCGTCTTCATCGGCGGCGGGTTCGCCGGAGCCGAGACCATCGGCGAGGTCGAGGACATGGCCAGGGACGCCGCCAAGTACTACCCCAGTGTCAAGCGCGAGGACATGCGGTTCGTCCTCGTCGACGCGGCCCCCGGGATCCTGCCCGAGGTCGGCCCGAAGCTCGGCGAGTGGGGCCTGGAGCACCTCAAGAAGCGCGGCGTCGAGGTCTACCTGAACACCTCGATGGAGTCCTGCGTGGACGGCCACGTGGTGCTCAAGAACGGCCTGGAGGTCGACTCCAGCACCATCGTGTGGACCGCGGGCGTCAAGCCCAACCCGGTGCTCTCCCGCTTCGGCCTGCCCCTGGGGCCCAAGGGCCATGTGGACGTGGACGCCGGCATGCAGGTCAAGGGCATGGACTACGCCTGGGCCGCGGGTGACAACGCGCAGGTCCCGGACCTGGCCGCCGGCAAGGAGGGCGCCTTCTGCCCGCCCAACGCGCAGCACGCGCTGCGCCAGTCCAAGGTGCTCGGGGACAACGTCATCTCCGGCATGCGCGGCTTCCCGCAGGGCAAGTACAAGCACGCCAACAAGGGCGCCGTCGCGGGCCTCGGCCTGCACAAGGGCGTCGCGATGATCGTCTTCGGCAAGACGCGGATCAAGCTGCGCGGCCGGCTGGCCTGGTACTTCCACCGTGCCTACCACGGCATGGCGGTGCCCACCTGGAACCGCAAGATCCGGGTCTTCGCCGACTGGACGCTCGGCATGTTCCTCAAGCGCGAGGTCGTCTCGCTGGGCGCCATGGAGCACCCGCGGGGTGAGTTCTACGAGGCGGCGGCACCGGTGACCGCGGCAGCCCTCGCCAAGGCGGAGGCCTCCGCGTCCGCCGACGCCAGCAAGGCGTCCGCCGACAGCCGCGCCGACAGCCCGGTCGGGGACAGGAACGAGAAGGCGGCAGCCTCCTCCTGATCCGGGAACCGGCCGACCCCGCAGCGGGCCGGCCGGCGCCGGCCGCGGACCCGGTCCGCGACCTTCGTGCACGTCCGAGAGGGGCGTGAGCCATCCGTGGGGCTCACGCCCCTCTCGCCGTTTCCGCCGCGGTCAAACCGCCGGCCCGTTGGGCACAGTGGGCATACACCCTCCCCCGCGCGCGTTCCATGTACGGGGAATCCACCCCTTCCTGACACGGAGGTGTGCTCTATGGCCGGTGCTGCTGAACGGATCGTCGCGCTCGCGGAGCAACTGCTCGGGGTCCCGCTCCCGGTCCGGGTGCGGGCGTGGGATCGCAGTGAGGCCGGCCCGCCCGAGGCGCCCGTCCTGGTCGTCCGCAGCCGACGGGCGCTGCGCCGGGTGCTGTGGCGGCCGGGCGAGCTGGGACTGGCCCGGGCCTGGGTGGCCGGCGACCTCGATGTCGAGGGCGACCTCTACCAGGCGCTCGACCTGGTGGCCGGCCTCATCTGGGAGCGGGACGCCCAGGGTGTGCTCACCTCCGGGACCGGCGAGGCGCCCGCCTTCGGCACCGGCTGGGCGGGCGGCGCACTGTCCCTCGCGCGCGACCCTGCGGCCCGCCGCGCCGCCGCCGAACTGCTGCGGCTGGCCGGTCCGGGACTGCCGCCCCCGCCGCCCGCCGAGGAGGCCCGGCACCGCACCGGCCTGCGCCACACCCTCGGCAGGGACCGCGAGGCCATCAGCCACCACTACGACGTCGGCAACGACTTCTACGCCCTGGTGCTGGGGCCGAGCATGGTCTACTCCTGCGCCTACTGGCAGCCGGACGGCACCCTGGAAGAGGCCCAGCGCGACAAGATCGACCTGATCTGCCGCAAGCTCGCGCTGCGCCCGGGCGAGCGGCTGCTGGACGTCGGTGGCGGCTGGGGGTCGCTCGTCCTGCACGCCGCGCGCGAGTACGGCGTGCAGGCCGTGGCCGTCACCCTCTCCCGCCAGCAGGCCGCATACGGCCGCAAGCGGATCGCCGAGGAAGGGCTGACGGACCGGGTCGAGATCCGGGTCCAGGACTACCGGGAGATCGACGACGGCCCCTACGACGCCGTGTCGTCCGTCGGCATGGCCGAACACGTCGGCTCCACCCGCTACCGCGAGTACGCCGACGATCTGCACGCCCTCCTGCGGCCGGGCGGACGGCTGCTCAACCACCAGATCGCCCGGCGCCCGCTCGCCGACGAAGAGGTCTACGCGGTGGACCCGTTCATCGACGCCTACGTCTTCCCCGACGGGGAGCTCGCCCCCGTCGGACGCACCGTGGGACTGCTGGAGCGGGCCGGTTTCGAGGTGCGGGACGTCGAGTCGCTGCGCGAGCACTACGCGCTGACGCTGCGCGCCTGGGTGCGGAACCTGGAGGCGGACTTCGCCCGCGCGACCCGGCTCACCACCCCCGGGCGGGCACGGGTGTGGCGGCTCTACATGGCCGCTTCGGCTCTCGCCTTCGAGCGCAACCGCATCGGCGTCAACCAGGTGCTGGCCGTGCGGACCCCGGAGTCCGGCGCCTCCGGTCTGCCGCTGCGCACCCGGCGGTGGACGGCCGACGCGGAGGCACGGGACTGACGGCCGTTCCGGCGTGGTCGTGACGGACGGTCCCGGCATGGTCGTGACGGACGGTCCCCGGCGTGGGCCCGACGGCAGTACCGGTGCGGGCCCGATGGACGTCCCGGCGCGGGAGCGACGGCGTCCGGTTACGGGACCGACGGGTCCGGCCGCGTCCGGGGCACCCGCCCCCGCGGCCGGCCCGCGCCGCACATGCGTGCGCCCCCTCCGGAGCGGAGGGGGCGCACGTACGCGGGGTCCGGTCTCCCGGCGGACGGGCCGGGAAGCCGTCCGGGTCACTCCGTCTTGATGGCCTCCAGCATGTTGAGCCGGGCCGCGCGCCGGGCGGGCCACAGCGCGGCGAGGACGCCCACCAGTGCGGCCAGCGCGAGGAAGATGCCCATCCGTCCCCAGGGCAGGACGAGTGAGTAGGTCTCCAGCGAACCGGAGATCAGCTCACCGGCCGCCCAGCCGAAGAACACGCCCAGTCCGATCCCGAGGACGCCGCCGAAGAGCGAGATGACGAGCGACTCCAGCCGCACCATCCGCTTGATCCCGCGCCGGTCGAGGCCGATGGCGCGCAGCATCCCGATCTCCTGGCCGCGTTCGAAGACCGACATGGCCAGTGTGTTGATCACGCCGAGGACGGCGACGATGACGGCCATCGCGAGCAGCCCGTACAGCATGTTCAGCAGGATGTTGATCATCTGCGCGATGCCGTCGGAGATGTCCTTCTTGTCCTGCACGAGGACCGCAGGGTTGTTGCCGAGCTGCTTCTCCAGCGACTTCTTGACCTCGGCCGTCGCGCCGTCCTCCGTCTTGGCGAGGACCTGCATGTCGGCGACCTTGGTCAGATGCGGGGTCACGGCCTTGTTGTCGACCATGATGCCCTTGATCATCTGGTTGCCGTGGTAGACGCCCGCGACGGAGAACCGGCCCTTCTCGCCGTCCTGGTAGGTCACCTCGAACCGGGACCCGGGCTTCCAGCCCCGCTCCTTCGCGGTGTCCTCGTCCACGACCGCCTGCTTGCCGCTGCTGACGCCGGACCAGCCGCCCGCGGTGAAGTCGATCGAGGTGAGTTGCGCGATGGTGGAGCCGTTGACGCCCGTCAGGTACTCGGTGTCGCCGTCGATCTTCGACCGCGCGTTGCGCAGCGGCGAGGTCGCGGTGACCTCGTCCGAGCGGGCCAGCTTCTTCTCCACCTCGGGGGAGAGCGGTGTGAAGTTGGCCATCGAGACCGTGTAGTCGGCCTTCAGCGAGCCGGACGCCATCTTCTCGATGGCCTGCTGCACCCCACTTGCGATCACCGTCAGACCCGTGATCAGCGTCAGCCCGACCATCAGCGCGGAGGCGGTGGCGGCCGTGCGCCGCGGGTTGCGTACCGCGTTCTGCCGCGCCAGCTTCCCGCTGACCTGGAAGAGCCGCAGCACCGGGGCCGCCGCCGCGATCAGCGGGCGGGACAGCAGCGGGGTGAGCACGAAGACGCCGATCAGCAGCAGCGCGGCACCGCCGCCCATCGGGGCCTTGCCGTCGTCCATCTCGGTCGCCGCCAGCACCAGGGCCGCGCCGGCGGCCGACAGCAGCGCGCCGATGGTGTTGCGGACGATCAGCGAGCGGGTCGTCGACGGGGCGTGGACACTGCCCATCGCCGCCACCGGCGGGATCTTGGCCGCACGCCGCGCCGGCAGCCAGGCCGCCAGGACGGTGACGACGACACCGACGACCAGCGAGACGACGACCGTGGACGGCTCGATCACCAGCGGCCCGTCGGGCATGGTGCCCATCCTGCCCACCAGGGAGCGCAGTCCGGCGCCGATACCGACCCCGGCCGCCATGCCGGCCAGCCCCGCGACCGTGCCCACGACCAGCGCCTCGATCAGCACCGAGCGGGTGACCTGGCGGCGGCTGGCACCCACCGCGCGCAGCAGCGCCAGCTCCTTGGTGCGCTGCGCGACCAGCATGGTGAAGGTGTTGGCGATGATGAAGATGCCGACGAACAGCGCGATCCCGGCGAAGGCGAGCAGGCTCGTCTTCATGCCCGACATGCCCTGCTCGATCTGCTTGGACTCCTCGTCGGCGAGCTTCTTGCCGGTGACGGCCTCGGTGCCGGACGGCAGGATGCCGGCGGCCTGCTTCTTGAGTTCCGGCTGCGAGACGCCCTGGTCGGCCCGCATCGAGATCTCGGTGTACTCACCGGGCTTGGCGAACAGCTTCTGCGCGGTGGTGTTGTCGAACAGCACCAGGGTGCCGCCCGCGGCGACGTTGCCGTCGTCGGTGGTGAAGACGCCGGTGACCTTCTCGGTGCGTACCGGGCCGTTCACCGACATCCGGACGGTGTCGCCGACCTGGTACCCGGTGCGCTCGGCGGTCTTGGCGTCCAGCGCGATCTGGCCGGGGGCGCGCGGTGCCGCGCCGTCCTTCATCGGGTAGCGCGGGTCGCTGCCCTTGCCGTCCCGGCCGCCGTAGTAGTTGGCGCCCTGGGTGGAGAAGCCGTCGCCGACGAGCTTGCCGTCCTTGTCGGAGAGCGCGGCGAAACCGGAGACCACGCCGGTCGCGGACTTGGCGCCGGGCAGGTCGGCGGCCTTGTCGAGGGTGCGCTGGTCGAGGGTGGAGAGCGAGTCCCGCCCCTCGGGCGCGTCGCTCCCGTCCTGGCGTATGGAGACGTCGACGTGCGCGTAGCCCTTCTCGGAGCTCTTGTGGAACGCGTCGGAAATGGTCGAGGTGAAGACCAGGGTGCCGGAGACGAAGGCCACGCCGAGCAGCACGGCGAGCATCGTCATCAGCAGCCGGGCCTTGTGCGCGAAGACGTTGCGCAAGGCGGTACGGAGCATGAGGAAGTCCTGGAGGGTCCTTCTGCGAGTGGGCTGGACGGGCGGTGGGAGCGCGGGACGGGAGCGCGGGGGCGGATTCGGCCCGGACCGTTGCGTCCGGGCGCGCGCCCGGCTCAGCTCGTCCGGGCCTTGGCGTCGAAGGACTTCATCCGCTCCAGCACGCCGTCGGCCGTCGGTTCGGCCATGTCGTCGACGATGCGGCCGTCGGCGAGGAAGACCACCCGGTCCGCGTAGGCGGCGGCCACCGGGTCGTGGGTGACCATCACGACGGTCTGGCCCAGTTCGCGCACGGAGTTGCGCAGGAAGCCCAGGACCTCGGCGCCCGCGCGGGAGTCGAGGTTGCCGGTCGGCTCGTCACCGAAGATGATCTCCGGGCGGGAGGCGAGGGCGCGGGCGACGGCCACCCGCTGCTGCTGGCCGCCGGAGAGCTGGTTGGGCCGGTGCTTGAGCCGGTCGGTGAGTCCGACGGTCTGGATGACGCGGTCCAGCCACTCCTTGTCCGGCTTGCGGCCCGCGATGTCCATCGGCAGCGTGATGTTCTCCAGGCCGGTGAGCGTGGGCAGCAGGTTGAACGCCTGGAAGATGAAGCCGATGCGGTCGCGCCGCAGTTGGGTCAGCTTCTTGTCCTTGAGCTTGGTCAGCTCGGTGTCGCCGATGCGGGCGCTGCCGCTGGAGATCGAGTCCAGTCCGGCCATGCAGTGCATGAGCGTGGACTTGCCGGAGCCCGAGGGGCCCATGATCGCGGTGAACTCGGCCTGCCGGAAGTCGACCGTTATCCGGTCGAGCGCGACGACCTGGGTCTCGCCCTGACCGTAGACCTTGGACAGATCGGTGGCGCGCGCCGCGGCGACGCCGGAGTGCGCATGGTCGGCGGGGGCTCCGGGGTGCGGGCCACCCGCGGTGTGCTGCTGACGGGTACTGGTCGTCACGGCGCGGGGCTCCTGTCGGACGTCGATGGTGAGTGACGGAACTTTCCGTCTGCCCCTATCGTTCCGTCCCATCCGCGCGCCGGGATCCGCCGCGGCTCTTGGTTCCGGGACAGCCTTCGGAGGTAGAACCCGGCCCGCCGGTCATCCTTGGGTATGACGGACGACCCTGAGACGGGTGCGGCGCTCGTGGCCGCATTCCCCCTTGTCATATGCCACTGGTCGACATGGGACGTACGCACCCGTGACCGACCGGCGACTTTCCGTCATTTCTGACGACCCGGGCGCAGGGGGGAGACCGCTGCGAAGTGGCGCATGTGACACTGATGACCCGTCAGTTGCCAATAAAATAAGACAACATCGCTTCGGCGATCCGCTGTTCAGGGGAAGACCCTGGATAGGCTCGTCCCACGCCCTGGGGAGGGGCGTCTGCGCCCGGCGGCGTACGACGCGGTCCAGGAGTCGGTGCCCGGATGGTGGAATGCAGACACGACGAGCTTAAACCTCGTTGGCCCTCGGCGGCCGTGCCGGTTCAAGTCCGGCTCCGGGCACCACCGCCTCTTACCCGCGTTGACCTGCGAAAAGGGCGAGGATTCGGGCTATCGACTGGGTGTTTTGAGCGCACGGCGCCCGGGCTGTATCTGTCGATGGCGTGCGTAGGACCCCGCAGAAGCACGGCGGGGGTGCTCACGAACTACCAGGTGAAGTGCCGGCTCGGGGCGCTCGCGGGGGGCTGGTAGGACGGGCGCTTCGGCGATGAGGACTCCGCGAAGGTTTTCCAAGACGCTGTTGACGAGGGAGGCCAGCAGTGACCGCTTGGCAGGGCAAGGGCAGGGGCCTGCATCGACGCCACAGCCTGTGACCCGGACGATTTGCCGTACCACTTCGAGAAGTTCGCTCGACAGTCCATCAAGAACAGGGCGGGTATCGAGACCGCTACCGGGACGTGATCCTCGAGGAGGCTGAGACGCGCCTCTTCCCCGCCTCCGGCAACTGTGGTGTGCGTTGAAGGAACACTTCAGCAAGGCCACGGTCTCGGCGTGGCAGAACCCCTGTGCGGCGACGTACGTGGGGCGGCGGTCCAGGAGGAGAAGTTGATGTCGCCGAAGACGCTGGAGAACATTCGCGCACTGCGCTCCAGCATCCTGGACGAAGCGGTTGAGCACGAGCTGCCGCCGCGGGATCGTAGCCCTTGTGCGCTGGTGCGGCCGCCACGCACGGACGCCGACGGTGAGGACGGGGGCGACGAGTTGGGCGCCGCGGACGTGGGCGGCGTCCAGTGGTGGAGCTGGTCACAGCAATCGAGCTGGAAGTCGAACCGGTCGGCCGGAGTTCTGGAGATTCCCCGCCTGCTCCAGTGACTGCCCCGGGTGCCCGCTGCACGGTCGACGGGCCCGGTGCCCTCAATGGCCCCAGGCGGCGAGCTGGGGGTGCCACGTGCCTGTGGGAGGCCTGGCGTCCAGTAGCGGCGTGGCGAAGGCATCGGCCGCAGTGAGGGCCTCGTCCAGGGTGCGGCAGCCCTGAAGCCCGAGGACCAGGGCAGCCTGCGGGGGTAGTTACGGCGCCAAGTGGCGTCGGGAACTTCGAACGTAGCGGGGAGCTCGACGTGGATGCCGGTGCCGACGCGGCGTGCGGCTTCACGATGGAGCGCCTGGTGGGCTTCGGCGCCGTCCAGGGTCTCTTGCTGGCTGATCAGGAGCAAGTCGGCCAGGTCTCGGTAGCGGTTGGAGGATGCTCCCCCGGGGTGTTTCTCGTACATGGCGCAGAGTTTGTCGGCGACGTGGTCGACGGTCGGGTAGAGGCGGGCGGTGGGCCAGTCCACGGGCCAGGCGATGTCGACTGCTGGGGCCAGGGAGCGTCGTTCCGCTGGGCCGCTCAGCGTCCGGCCGACGACGAGATCGACCTTCACGTGGGTGGCCTTCCGCGGCCCGAGGTATACATCGAACCGCTGCGCGCCGCCGCGAGCCTCCTCCACGTGGGGGGTGAACCGGGTGGGTGCGAAGCGCAGGTGGTCGCCGAGGTCGCGCTGCGCGGCGGCGATGAGGCGGGCGGCGGCCTCTTCCACGGTGGTTTCGGGGGAGGCGCACTGCAGGTCGATGTCGCGGCTGAGGCGGGCGGCGCCGGCGTAGCGCACCAGGAGGGCCTGGCCGCCCTTGATGAGCCAGCCGTCGGGATCGGCGGTGAACACCCTGGCGGCCAGCCGGCTGAAGTAGAAGACATCCATGAGTTGGTTCATGGGCATGCCGTTCGCTCTGGCCGTTTTCTGCGCTGCTGCCTTCAGTGCCGCGTTGAACGCGGCGGGAGTGGATAGGGCTGTGCGGGCACGAACTACCTTCCCAGATCGCAACGTTGATCTGGAACTCTACGGCTCCGGTGAGTCCTCGTCAGTCGGTCGGCCCGGGATCGGTTGCCCGCTGCCCGCCGAGCGTTGACGCTCTGTCAACCGCGCGGAGCGCCTGTTCATCTCCAGGGCGTGCCGCATCTGGGGGCTGCCCTTCTGCAGATCTTTCATCACGCGGGTCAGGCCGTTCTCCGTGGCGAGGCGCAGATTCTTCCGCGCGCCACTCGCCACAGGTGCGAGGAGTTCGGCCTGCCGTTCACGGATATCATCGGACACGCGGGCGAGGCCACTGTCCCGAGCGAGCCACTGTCGGAAGCCCGCCATCGACCGGCCCAGCCCCGGGGTCACAACCGCATCTGCAAGCAGCTGCCTCGCAATGTTGTTGGGGGGAAGCACGGGATCCTGCCGGCGCATCAGCTCCCGCCACCTCTCCGCCTGCGAAGAGCTGAAAAGCGTGAGAGCTTCGCTGAACCCCTCCTCAGCTGCGCGCTGCAGCTCCTGGGCCCGTAGATGTTCACCGCCCTGTTCGGCCAGGTGCTCGATAAACTCCTCGCCGCTCGCGCCGCGCGGCATGCCGTAGGCCCGGGCAAAGGGTGCGACGTCGTCGGCGAGTGCGCTGAGGGCGAGCATGTCGCGCCGCTCGGCTGAGGCGATGACCCCGCCGACGTGCCCGCCGTCCGCCCGGGCACGGAGCAGGTCCACGACCGTGCGGTGGGCGGTGGTCACCGGCAGCCCGTCGACCACGGTGGTCTCCGCGGGATCGACGACGGCGGTCCGCAGTCGTACGGAGCGGTCCTGAGTCACGCGCCGCTTCGGGACGCTCAGCTCCACCCCGATGGTGGGGATGTCTCCGAGCTCCAGCAGCTCGCACGCCGAGGTATGGGAGACGACACCCGATTGCGGGTCGGCGGGATCACGCTGCCAGGCCGGGACTGCCGGCTGCAGCCGCAGCCATGCTGCCTTGATCTCCAAGTGCGGCGGCTGGCCGGCAGCGGTGAGCAGATACACGCCCCGGGCGACGTTCTCCAGCAGCCCGGTATCCGTGAGCCGCTTGAGCTGCACACCACCCACACCGGCGTCCTTCGCCTGCGCCGCAGTCACCAGTCCCCACTGGTCAGCCGCGACGCCGGACAGGACCGACAGTGCATCGCTGCGCTTCATGCATACAAAGTTACACCCCATGCGCAGAGAAAGTTCCGGACGGTGTAACTTTCTCTGCTTGTGTGGCCCCTTGATGTGTAACATATTAGGCGCATGGGGTCAGTCCCCAACTGCGCAGACCGTGCTTCGGTTACCTGGGCATTGCGGATTCCCGCCCGCCCATGGCACAAGAACGCCGGACTCCGGGCACCACCGCCCACCTGTCGTGACCTGCGGTTACGGCAGAACTTCGAGCGATCGGCAAGCAGGGGCGGTGCACTCTTGGTGCGGGAGCCTGTTCTCGCGTCGATGGCACACATCGCGAGGCGAAGGGGTGACGCCGCGGCGGACGGACAGTGGCCGGGCGCTGGATCACCACCGGCCGCACGTCCTCGTGCGGCCGGGCCGCCATGGCCTTCGCCGGGTGCTCGGCCTGCCCGACGACGACGTCCGGACCCGGTGCGGCAGACCTGCGACCGGCGCGGCGCCGGGTCCCGGGCCGCGCTGTGCGGCCGCCCGCACCCACGGTCGAGACCGTCAGCGGGTCTCCAGTTGGAGGCGGAGCTGTTTCTCCTGGTCTCCGGCCACCTCCAGCACCTCCACCACGCCGAACGCCTCCAGCAGCACCCGGTGCAGCCGCTCCACCGCCTGCGGGGTGCCCTGGAGCTCCGCCGTCACCTGCGCGCCGAGCGCCACCGCGTCCGGCCGCCCGCTGTCGCGCGTGACATCGAAGCGCGACAGCCACACGTTGGCCTTGCGGCCCTCGGGCTGCAGCTCCGCCCAGTCCGAGGGGTACAGCCCGCTCAGCACCCGGAAGACCGCCTCGGCGTCCTCGCAGGCGCAGCCGCTCAGCTCCACGGACACCTCCATCTCCCCTTCGGACATCTCCGCCGTCATCGTGCGGGCCTCCCTCTCTCGTGTTCGCGCACTTTCGCTCCAGGCCCAATATCGGCCCGCGGGCTCCCGTGCGGCGTGACCGTGACCCCGACCGGCGATTCGCCGACTCGGTGTGGCGCGCGCGCAGCGGCGCCGGGACGGGGCGCAATGGAAGGGCCGAAGCACACGAATCCGGATGCATCCAGGAGGTACCCATGACCGTCGGCCGCACGCTCGCACCGGTCACCGTCAGCCTGCCCGTCGCCGACCGGATGGCGGCCTACACCTTCTATCGCGACGGGCTGGGACTGGCGGCGGTCGGGAAGCTCGCCGAGGACGGCGTCCCCGAGCCGCTGCGGTTCGTCGTCAACGACGGGCTGCGGCTGATGCTGATCCCCGCGGACGGCTTCGACTGGATCACCGGCGACCACACCGTCGCCGAGTCCGGGTACAGCGAGTGCGTCCTCGCGGTCCCCGTCGGCGCGGAGCGCGAGGTGGACGAGACGATCGCCCGCGCCGTCCGCGCCGGAGCCCGGACGGTCAGCGAGCCGGACCACCGGCCCTGGGGGTACGCAGGAGCCTTCGCCGACCCGGACGGCCACCTCTGGCTGATCCTGGCGGAGCAGGACGAAGGGGGAGAGCGGGCCGACTGAGGCGTGCGGAGCCCGCTGGGGGAACGGGAGGCGGCGGGGCCGCTGCCCGCATACCGGAATCCGTTGGGGAGGTGCCGTATGTCGCTTCTAAGCTGCGGGGATGACTCCCAGCACGTCCGCGGGCCCGGTTCCCGCCCCCGCGCCTCCGCTCGCCGCCCGTGCCGCCTCGGTCGGCTCCTCCCCGGTACGGGAGATCCTGGCGCTGACCGAGCGGCCCGAGGTCATCTCCTTCGCCGGGGGACTCCCGGCGCCCGAGCTGTTCGCCGCGCAGGAGATACGGGCCGCCTACGACCGGGTGCTCGCCGACGAACCGCGCCGGGTGCTGCAGTACTCGACCACCGAGGGGGACCCGGCGCTGCGTGCCGCGGTGGCGGGGCGGCTGGCGGCGCGGGGCCTGCCGACGGGGCCGGACGAACTGGTGGTGACGACCGGCTCCCAGCAGGCCCTCACGCTGCTGGCGACCGCGCTGCTGGAGCCGGGCGACACCGTCCTGGTGGAGGATCCGACCTATCTGGCGGCGCTGCAGTGCTTCGGCTTCGCCGGTGCGCGCGTGGTGCCCGTCCGCTCCGACGACGCGGGCCTCGACCCGGTGGCGCTGGCGGAGGCCGTGGAGCGCGAGCGGCCCAAGCTGCTCTACCTGATCCCCACTTTCCAGAACCCGACCGGCCGCACCCTCCCGCTGGAGCGCCGCCGGGCCGTGGCCGAGATCGCCGCACGGTACGGGATGTGGATCGTGGAGGACGACCCGTACGGCGAACTGCGGTTCGAGGGCGAGCCCGAGCCGTGGGTCGCCGCGCTGCCGCAGGCGGCGGACCGCACGGTCCTGCTCGGCAGCTTCTCCAAGGTGCTGGCGCCCGGGCTGCGGCTCGGCTGGCTGCGCGCGCCCGCCGCGCTGCGCCGCGCCTGCGTCGTCGTCAAGCAGTCGCTGGACCTGCACTGCTCGACCGTCGACCAGGCGGCAGCCGCCCGCTACCTGGCGGACAACGACCTGGACGCGCACCTGGCCCGGGTCCGGGACGCCTACCGGGAGCGCCGCGACGCGCTGCTGGACGGACTGGCCGCCGCGCTGCCCTCCGGCAGCACCTGGAACCACCCGCAGGGCGGGATGTTCGTCTGGGCGCGGCTTCCGGAGGGCGCGGACGCCACGGAGCTGCTGCACGACGCGGTCGCCCGGGATGTGGCGTACGTCCCCGGGGCGCCGTTCTTCGCGGGCCCCGCCGACCCGGCGTCGCTGCGCCTGTCGTTCACCACGCACTCCGCGGAGGAGATCCGCGAGGGGCTGCGGCGGCTGGGCGGGGCGCTGCGGGCCGGGGCGCGGTAGCCGGCCGGAAGGCCGGGAGCCGGCCGGCTGCTGCGGGAGCCGGCCGGAACCGCCGACGGGTGCCGGGGCCGGGCCCGCTGTCCGGGTGCCCGGAGGGGGCGGGAGGCCGCCGTGCCCGCCCCGGTTCCGCGAGCGTCTTGCCTCTGCGGAGGGCGGCCGGTTGAATGGGCGACCGTGCCGCGTGTCGCTGCTGCTGTGTACGGCAGCGCCATGGAGGCACCCTGACGTGAGGAGTGCATCGTGGGTACACACACCGCCGGGCTCGTCTGAGACGTGAGAGCTGACGGCACGCGCGCAGCGCGGTTGCCGTCCCGCGCCGCCCACTGACCGGGCGAGCGCCTCTCCGTTCTCTTCTTCTCTCTTCTTCACCGTCCTTCTTCCACCGGGCCTTCCCCTGCGCGGGTGCACCGCGGCCGCGGGTTGTCCGCGTCGCCGGTTCCCCGGGGCGCGGCGCGCCCGTACGCGTGTATGCGCGGCGTACGCGCGCTCCCGTGGGGGCCCTTTTCCCGAGGAGCTGCTTTCTTGACCCCTTCACCCAACCCGTCCACGCCGCCCCGCGTCGCGGACTTCAACCGCGCGGTCGTCGAGGAGTTCCGCGCCAACGCCGGGCAGGTCGGCGGGCCCTTCGCCGGGGGCGATCTGCTGCTGTTGACCAGCACCGGCGCCCGTACCGGTACGGAGCAGACCTCGCCGCTCGGGTTCGTCCGCGACGAGGACGGCGCGCTGCTCGTCGTCGCCTCCGCGGGCGGTGCGCACCGGCACCCCGCCTGGTACCGCAACCTCCTCGCGCATCCCATGGTCCGGGTGGAGGTGGGGACCGACACGTTCGGCGCGGTCGCCGTGCCCACCGAGGGGGCCGAGCGCGAACGGCTGTTCGCTTACGTGTCCGGGCAGCAGCCCGGATACGCCGACTATCAGGCACGAACGGACCGGCAGCTACCGGTGGTGCGGCTGGAGCGGTCCTACCCGGACGCGCCGTTCACCGGCCTCGTCGACAAGCTGCTGGAGGTGCACACCTGGCTGCGCGGGCAACTGCGCCGGGTGGCGGCCGAGGCGGAGGCGTACTTCGCGACACGCGCGCCGGATGCGGACGGCGCCGGGGTGCCCCCGCTCGGGCTCCAGCTCCGGCAGCACTGCCTGGCCTTCTGCGAGTCCCTGCACGTCCATCACACGTCCGAGGACCGGGGAGCCTTCCCGGTCCTGGAGGAGAAGTATCCGCGGTTGGCCCCGGCCCTCGCCCGCCTGCGCGCCGAGCACCGGACGGTCGAGCGGATCCGGGGTGAGCTGGAGTCGCTGCTGGCCGCGCTGCCCTCGGCCGACCCGCACCGCTTCCGGTCCGAACTGGCCCGGATGACGGCGGAGCTGGAGGCACACCTCGACTACGAGGAGGAGGTGCTGATCCCGCCGCTGTCCGAGCTGCCGGCCTCCTGAACCGGGGGCCGCAGCCGCCTTCCGACCCGGCCGAGGGCGCGGGCGACGACGTCGAGCTCGTCCGGCTCCAGCACGTCGATCAGGGCGGCCCGCACGGCGGCCACATGACCGGGGGCCGCGGCACGCAACACGTCGCGGCCCTCCGGGGTGAGTGCGGCCAGGACGCCCCGGACGTCGGTGGGGCAGGAGCGCCGTTCGACCAGGCCGCGCTTCTCCAGTTGGCCCACCTGGTAGGTGAGTCCGCTTTTGGAGGTGAACAGCCCTTCTGCCAGGTCGGTCATCCGGACCTCGCCGTCGGGCGCCGCGGCGAGGCGGACGAGGATCTCGTAGTGCGGGTGGGAGAGTCCCGCGTCCTCCTTGAGCTGCTGCTCCAGATGGCGGGAGACCCGGCTGGTGGCTTCCAGGAAGCCTTGCCAGGCCGCCATTTCCCGCTCATCGAGCCACCTGGTTCCGGTCATGGTGTCCATTCTACTCGGTTGTTCAAATTCGAATCTCCTTGTTACGGTCGACGGACAGCCATTCAAATCTGAACAACCTGAACAACCCGTCGGTCCCGTCCCTCGGCCGACCGCTCACAGGAGGCTCCGCTCATGCCGTCCCCCCACGCTCCCGAGACCACCGAAAGTCCGTCCCGCGACCACCGGACCCCCGACTCACCCCCCGTCTCCACAGGCTCCGGGGCGGCCGGGGCCGCTCCCACCGAACAGTCCGGCCACGACGCCGGGCTGCTCGTGCTGCGCCTCGTGGTCGGCCTCACCATGGCGGCACACGGCAGCCAGAAGCTGTTCGGCTGGTTCGAGGGCGGCGGACTCGACGGCACCGCGCAGTTCTTCGCGTCCTCCGGCTACCCCGCCGCCCGGACCATGGCCCTGGTGGCCGGGCTCACCGAGGTGCTCGGCGGACTCGGGCTCGCGCTGGGGCTGCTGACCCCCCTCGCGGGCGCCGCCGTGTTCGGCACCCTGCTCAACGCGCTCGCGGTGAAGTGGGGCGGCGGCTTCTTCGCGCCGCAGGGCGTGGAGTACGAACTGCTGCTCACCGCGGGCGCCGGGGCGCTCGCCCTGACCGGCCCCGGTCGGCTGGCGGCCGACCGGGTGCTGCCGCTGCCCCGCCCGCACCGGCTCGTCCACGGCGCGGCGGCACTGGCGCTGGGCGCCGTCCTGGCCGGTGCGGTGCTCCTGACGCGCTCCTGACCCGCCGGGTGTGCGCCAGTGGCGTGCCGCACCCCCGCGCGCACCCGCCCGGGTGAGGTCGGGGATCTGTAAGGGAAGTGGAACAATCGACAGCTTTCCTTCGTTCTTGACTCTGCACTAGCGTGCTGTTTTTGCTAACGCATTACGCTGGACGGCAAGGCCGCGCAGTGTGGCCATGGAGGAGTGAGATGAGGAGTAGTAACCCGGTCTTCTCGCGACGGGGGTTCAGCCGCAACAACGGCTATGCCGGTTTCGACGCTCAGCAGCAGCCGCCGCAGGCCGGGAACCCGTACGCGACGAACCCCTACGCCGGAAACCCGTACGGCCAGCAGACCCAGGCCCCCGGCCAGCCGTACGCGCCCCCGGCCGCACCGCCGTCCGCCGGACGGATGACGATCGACGACGTCGTCGCCCGGACGGGAATGACCCTCGGCCTCGTCATCGCGATGGCAGCCGTCGCCTGGATCACCGGGCTGTCGCTGCCGCTCGCCGTCGGTGCCGGGCTCATCGCCATGGTGCTGTCGTTCGTGCAGGTGTTCAAGCGCAAGGCCTCGCCCGCGCTGATCCTGGCGTACGCCGCGTTCGAGGGGCTCTTCCTCGGCGCGCTGAGCAACTTCGTCAACCAGTTCGTGGACGGCGCCGCCATGCAGGCGGTGCTCGGCACGCTGGCGGTCTTCACCGCCGTCCTGGTGCTCTACAAGACCCGTGTCATCCGCGTCACCCAGCGGTTCTACCGGTTCGTGATGGCCGCCGCGATCGGCTTCGTGCTGCTCATGGCCGTCAACATGCTCTTCGCCGTCTTCGGCGGCGGTGACGGGCTCGGCTTCCGCAGCGGCGGCCTGGGCATCCTCTTCGGCGTGGTCGGCATCGTGCTCGGCGCGCTCTTCCTCGCACTGGACTTCAAGCAGGTCGAGGACGGCATCGCCTACGGCGCTCCCAAGGAGGAGGCGTGGCTCGCCGCCTTCGGGCTGACGCTGACCCTGGTCTGGATCTACCTGGAGTTCCTGCGCCTGATCGCCATCCTGCAAGGCGACTGAGCGGCACCGGCGGCAGCCGGAGCCGCACCCGCGGCGGACTCGGCGAGGGCCCGGGAGGTGAACCACCTCCCGGGCCCTCGGCGTGTCCGCGTCCTTCGCGTACTGCGCTCTCTTTCGTGTCCTAGGGTCTTCGCTTCGTCTGTCCAGGCCGGGGAACGAGGCCCTGCCTAGCGGTGGCGCGCGGCGCGCCGCAGGTCGTGTTCGTGGATGATCGCTTTGGCGTGCCCGTAGGCGAGGTTGTGCTCACCGCGGAGCCAGCTCACCTTCTCCTCGAAACGGAGCAGGGCAGGGCCCTCATCGACCGCGTGGAGCCATTCGGAGACTTCACGACCGGTGCACTGGGGAATGCGGGACAGCATGTTCCGGTGGGTCTCTTCGGAGAAGACTTGGGACATCGGCGCCTCCGGACGCTTCTGCAGTGAGTCCTTGCCGACACGTTGCCTGAGCGCGCGTGCGTTGGCAACAGTGCGGAAAGCCCGAGGCGACGCAATGGCGCATATGCTGGGGGCGTGCCCAGGCCCGACACCCGCCCCCTGACCGACGCCGTCGAGTGGTTCGCCGACCGGCTGCGCAGCCTGCCGCAGAGCACCCTGAAGCGGGGTGCCGCAGCGGACGGGCTCGCGCTGGCACGGGAGTTGGCCCTGCTGGCCCAGCGCCTCGAATTCCCCGAGGGCGGGATGTCGCGGGTACTGCCGGACGCCGGTGTCTTCGCCGTCGGCGATCAACTCGCGGTCGCGGGACACGACGTGGTCGCGGCTCTGGAGACCGCGCCCGCCCACCTCGCGGACCCCGCGCTGCGGGAAGCCCTCCAGCTGCTGGAGAGCTCACCGCTGTCCCCGCGGGGCGGCACCGCGCGGGGTGCTAGAGCGGTGTGATGACGCGGTCCGCCAGCAGGTAGGCGGTGCTGCCGTCGGGGAAGGCGAAGGTGAGCGCGTAGGAGCCGGCGATGCCGGAGCCGCCCATCAGCACCGGGGCCTGACCGCGGCGTACGCCGTCGGCCAGCGCCTCGCTCGTGGCGCGGTGACCCGGCGCCAGACACACCGTCGTGCCGTCCTCGAAGACGTAGACGTCCAGCGTGCCCAGCGGGCCCGGGCGCACATCGGCCAGCGGGGTGCGCGCGTCGGCGAGTTCGGCCAGCCGCTCGACGGTGCGCTCGTGATACGTGACGGTGGGGGCCGCGGGCGCCGGTGCGGGCCCGGGCACGATCGGCTCGCCGTCGAGGGTGTAGTCCGGCTGGGACGGGTGGCGGCGGCGGGCCGCGGCCAGGCCCGGGGGCTCGGCCTCCGCAGCGGCGTCGCCGTCGCGGAAGCAGATCCCCTCCGCGGTGCCGCGGTACTCCTCCACGCCGCGCTCGTCGTCCGCGCGTGCGTAGGGGGCCACGTCCAGTTCGAGGTCCAGGTCCGCGAGGTCCAGATCCGCGTCGTCTGCGTCGTCTCTGCCGGTCGCGAAGTCGGGGTCGGCCGCCGGGTCCGCGTCGCCTGCGTCCTCGGGGCCCGGCTGGCGGGGGATGAACAGGCCGCCGGTGTCGGTCTCCAGCAGCGCGTCGAGTTCCCCGGCGAGGCCGTCCGCCTCGACCTCGTACGCGTACTCCGTGCCGTGCCCGGCCAGCAGCGAGCCCGCTCCGGAGCCCGCGCCGCGTGCCTCCTGGGCGGCCCAGAAGGCACGGGCCTCGGCGAGTTCCCGCTCGCGCTCGTCGGCCAGCGCGGCGGCGACGGCGGTACGGATCTCCTGCGAGAACGCGTCGGTCCTCGGCGAGGACGGGTCGGAGGCGGCTTCGCCGCCCCGGTGGGCCGCGTCGCGGGCCCGCGGGAGCGCGGCGTCCGGGGCCGCCGCCGGTGCTGTCTCCAGCTGGGCGCGCAGCGCCGTCAACTGGCCGCGCAGACCGCGCGCCGTGTGCAGTGCCGCACCGCCCAGCGCGGTGGCCGTGGTCGCCGCACACAGCAGGATGAGGGATATGGCGCTCACTGACTTGACTCCCGGTTCCGGTTCGGTCCCCTGATGCGGTTCCCCCCGGTCGTTGCCCCTTGAATTCCTACTACAGCGCTGTATTCCTACAACAGCGTCGGCTCGAAGGTTGTTCAAGGTTCTTCGACCGTAGTGCAAATCCCTTCGAACTGGACAGGGGAAGTCCGGAACCGGCTTGGCGCGTACCGCCATGACCTGCGGGAACACCGTGCCTCCAGGGCATATGTCACATCCTGGGGGCGCTTCGGTCTCGCCGCTGTATACCCGGCGCCCGGCGCCCTCCGCGCGCCGGGCCCCCGGGCCCGGAGCGGGCGCCGGGCGGAGCGCCGGGACCGCCGAGACCGCCGCCGGGACGCGCCGCTGCGGCCCCGGCGGCGGTCCGCCGCACCCGGTTCAGGCGAGCCGCTCCAGCACCATGGCCATGCCCTGGCCGCCGCCCACGCACATGGTCTCGAGGCCGAACTGCTTGTCGTGCCACTGGAGCGAGTTGAGCAGCGTGGTGGTGATGCGGGCCCCGGTCATGCCGAACGGGTGGCCCACGGCGATGGCGCCGCCGTTGACGTTGAGCTTGTCCAGGTCGATGCCGAGGTCCTGGTAGGAGGGGATCACCTGGGCCGCGAACGCCTCGTTGATCTCCACCAGGTCGATGTCGCCGACCGACATCCCGGCACGGGCCAGCGCCTGCTTGCTGGCCTCGACGGGGCCGTAGCCCATGATCTCGGGCGAGAGGCCGGACACCCCCGTGGAGACGATCCGGGCCAGCGGCGTCAGGCCCAGCTCGCGCGCCTTGGTGTCGGACATCACGACGAGCGCGGCGGCTCCGTCGTTGAGCGGGCAGCAGTTGCCCGCGGTGATCATGCCGTCGGGGCGGAAGACGGGCTTGAGCCCCTCGACGCCCTCCAGCGTGACGCCCGCACGCGGCCCGTCGTCCTTGCTGACGACCGTGCCGTCCGGGGTGGTGACGGGAGTGATCTCGCGCTCCCAGAAGCCGTCCGCGAGAGCCTTCTCGGCGAGGTTCTGCGAGCGTACGCCGAACTCGTCCATCTCACGCCGGGTGATGCCCTTGTGGCGGGCCAGGTTCTCCGCGGTCTGGCCCATGGCCATGTAGACGTCCGGGACGCCGGCCTCCGTGCGCGGGTCGGTCCAGCCCTCGCCGCCCTGCTCGGCGCGGGCCGCGGTGCGGGCCTCGGCCTCGGCGAAGAGCGGGTTGTGGGTGTCGGGCATCCCGTCGGAGGAGCCCTTGACCGAGCGGGAGACCGCCTCGACACCCGCCGAGATGAACACGTCGCCCTCGCCCGCCTTGATCGCGTGCAGCGCCATCCGGGTCGTCTGCAGGGACGAGGAGCAGTACCGCGTGACGGTGCAGCCCGGCAGGTGGTCCATGCCCAGCTGCACGGCGACGACGCGCCCGAGGTTGTGGCCCTGCTCACCTCCGGGCAGTCCGCAGCCCAGCATCAGGTCGTCGATGTCCGTCGGGTCCAGTTCCGGAACCTTGGCCAGTGCCGTCCTGACGATCTCGGCGGTCAGGTCGTCCGGCCGGATGTCCTTGAGGGAGCCCTTGAAGGCGCGGCCGATGGGGGAGCGGGCGGCGGAGACGATCACTGCTTCGGGCATCAGGGGCTCCAGAGAGGGTCGGCGAGTGGCTACGCAGCGGAAGCTACCCGCCCGTAGGGTGCGGGTCACGGTCCCGGGGATGTGATGCGGGCCTCTTCTAAGCGTTCGCTTTTTCCGTCCCGCGGTCAAGGCCCGCAGCCGGTCCGTGCTCCCCGCGGCCGCCGCCGCAGCGTGCCCGGCGTGCCCGCGGTCCGGCCCCGGTTCCGGCCCCCGTCGGGCCGTCCGGCTCCCGGTCCCGGTCCGCCCGGGCTCCGGTTCCCCCGTCGGCCCGGCCCCGGTCCCCGTACGGTCCACGTACGGTCCCGGTGCGGGCCGCCGGCCTGGTCAGCGGTTCTCGGCGACGTCCTCGGCGCGGTCCTCGGCGCGGTCCTCGGTGTACCTGGGTCCCGCCTCCTCGGGAGGCGGCAGCCGCCGCCGGCGCCGGTGCTTGAGCAGGGCCCAGGGGCCGCGCATCCCCGCGACCTCCGTACCGCCCTCTGCCGCAGCCTCCGCGGCGGCCCGCGCCACCGGGAGGATGCCCTCGCGCCGCCGCGCGTCCGGCCGCTCGTCCTCCGTCGGCCACAGGCCCAGCGCCGCGCACAGGGACGGCAGTACGGCCATCGCCGCAGTGGCGTACCCCTCGGCCGAGGGGTGGTAGTTGTCGGGTCCGAACAGCTCGCGCGGGTTCGCGGAGAACTCCGGGCCGAGCAGGTCGCCCAACGAGACCGTACGGCCGCCCTCCTCGACCACGGCGATGGTCTGGGCCGCGGCGAGCTGGCGCGAGAGCCGCCGGGCGATCCAGCGCAGCGGCTGCCCGACCGGCTCGACACTGCCCAGGTCAGGGCAGGTGCCGACCACCACCTCGCAGCCCACCGTCCGCAGCCGCGCCACCGCGTCCGACAGGTGGCGGACCGAGCGTGCCGGGGACATCCGATGGGTCACGTCGTTGGCGCCGACCATGATGACGCACACGTCCGGCGCCTCGGCCAGGTCCCGTTCGCTCAGCAGCAGCGTGATCTGCCGCTCCAGGTCGTCGGACATGGCCCCGGAGAGGGCCACGTTGCGCAGTTCGACGGGGCGTTCGGCGACTGCCGCGAGCGCCGAGGCGAGCAGCGCCCCGGGTGTCTGGCGGGGCCGGTGCACGCCCTGGCCCGCCGCGGTGGAGTCGCCGAGGAAGGCGAGGCGCAGCGGCTGCCCGTCGTAGAGCCTGCCGAAGGCGCTGCCGTACGATCCGTCGGCCTTGGGTGGCTCGTCGTCGGAGCCGCCGATATGGTGTTTCGCCAGTTGGAGTTCGGTGAAGAGCAGCCCGACCGCCGCTCCACCGACCAGGCCGAGTCCGCCGCCTCCATAGGCGGCCGCGGTCGCGATTCGCCGGGCTACTCTCGCGCTCGACGCCTTCGACATCGGCATTGTCCTCTTCCGCCTCCCGAGTTCCCGATCATGGGCTCATGCAGTGGTGCGTCCGTTCGTGAGGGAGCGGGCGCCTGATCCTGTGCGTTCGGGGGCTGTTGTGCGCCGGTGTGTGCGCTGTTGTCCGAACGCCGGGGGTCCGCGACCTCCAAGACTGTGTTGCCCCGTGCGGCCCGCCCTGCAACGCACCTGGGGTGTGCACGTGTTGCCCCATAAGGTGTCGGCACGGGCTCGCGACCCCGCGGCCCTGCGACCACGACTACGCGCGGAGACCACGGTGCAGTATCACGAGTCGATGATCGAGCTTGTCGGCAACACCCCGCTGCTCAAGCTCAACAGTGTCACGGACGGTATCCAGGCCACCGTCCTTGCCAAGGTCGAGTACTTCAATCCAGGCGGTTCCGTGAAGGACCGGATCGCGCTGCGCATGATCGAGGCGGCAGAGCAGTCCGGCGAGCTGCGGCCCGGCGGGGTGATCGTGGAGCCCACCTCGGGCAACACCGGTGTCGGACTGGCCATCGTGGCGCAGCAGAAGGGGTACCGGTGCCTCTTCGTCTGCCCCGACAAGGTCTCCATGGACAAGATCAATGTGCTGCGGGCCTACGGAGCCGAGGTCGTGGTCTGCCCCACGGCCGTCGATCCCGAACATCCCGACTCTTACTACAACGTTTCCGACAGGCTCGTGCGCGAAACCCCGGGCGCCTGGAAGCCCGACCAGTACAGCAACCCCAACAACCCCCGCTCGCACCACGAGTCGACCGGCCCTGAGCTGTGGGAGCAGACCGACGGCCGGATCACCCACTTCGTGGCCGGCATCGGCACCGGCGGCACCATCAGCGGCACCGGCCGCTATCTGAAGGAAGTCAGCGACGGCCGGGTGCGGATCGTGGGCGCCGACCCCGAGGGCTCGGTCTACTCCGGCGGTTCGGGCCGTCCCTACCTGGTCGAGGGCGTGGGTGAGGACTTCTGGCCGGACGCCTACGACCGCGGCGTCACCGACGAGATCGTGGCCGTCTCGGACAAGGACTCCTTCCAGATGACCCGGCGGCTGGCCAAGGAGGAGGGGCTGCTGGTCGGCGGGTCCTGCGGGATGGCCGTGGTCGGCGCGCTGGAGGTGGCCAAGCGGCTCGGCCCGGACGACCTGGTGGTCGTGCTGCTGCCGGACGGCGGGCGCGGCTACCTGAGCAAGATCTTCAACGACGAGTGGATGAACGACTACGGCTTCCTGGAGGAGGGCGGCAGCACCGGCGCCCGGGTCGGCGAGGTGCTGCGCTTCAAGGAGGGCCCGATCCCCTCGCTGGTGCACATGCACCCGGAGGAGAAGGTGGGCGAGGCCATCGAGGTGCTGCGCGAGTACGGCGTCTCGCAGATGCCCGTGGTCAAGCGCGGCGCCGGGCACCCGGACGTGATGGCCGCCGAGGTGATCGGGTCCGTCGTCGAACGTGAGCTGCTCGACGCGCTGTTCGCGCAGCGCGCCTCCCTCGGGGACCCGCTGGAGAAGCACATGAGCTCACCCCTGCCGCACGTGGGCGCCGGGGAGAGCGTGGCCGACCTGATGGCCGTCCTGGAGGGCGCCGACGCGGCGGTCGTCCTCGCGGAGGGCAAGCCGAGCGGCGTCGTGAGCCGTCAGGACCTGCTCGCCTTCCTCGCGCACGAGGGCCGCTGAGCACGCTGACGCGTGCTCGCGGGGCGCTGAGCCTCCGATGACCGGCGGCGGCTCCGTCCGCCCGGGCCGCCCCGGTCGCCCGGCCCCGGGCGGCCGGGGCGTCGTCGTCGGCGGGGTCTCGCGGTGCGCGGGAGCAGTCGCCCGTGGGGAGTCGGCCGGCCCGGGGCCGGTACGGGCTCAGTCGAAGTCGGAGGTGCGGGTGCTGCCGCCGCGGGAGAACCAGGAGCGGCTGGCCTGCAGGCCGTTCACCGCGACGATGCCCGCCCAGCAGGTGACCAGGCCGGTCAGGCCGGCGTTGGCCACCGCGATCGCCGAGAGGGGGATCGCCAGCACCAGGGAGGCCACCGCCAGGCCCAGCCGGGCGCCGAGCCCGTCCGGCAGGCCGGACGCGGGCCGCGGCTGCGGAGCGGCGCCGACGCTGCTGCCCCGGGCGGCGACCATCTGCTCCTCCGCCATCCGGCGCCGCACTCGCTTGTCGACCACGGTGTCGAGTCGCTGCTCCACCTTTTCGAGGAACGAGTCGAGCAGTTCGGTCTCGTACTCGGGGCCCAGTTCCCGGCGCGTCTGCAACGTCGCGTCGAGTTCTTTCCTCAGCTCATGGTCGGCTCCGCTCATGTCCGCCAGCCTACGGGCGCCGCGGGCGGCGGGCAGTGGTGCTAGCCCCCCTTCGCCGCGGGCACCCGCCGCGGCTCCGTCTTGCCCGGGGCGGCCGCTGCTGCATAGGGTTATGCAAGGGAGGAGCGGGCTGAATGAGAGGTGCGGGATGGGCAGCGCGAGCGCGCGGTTGCTGAAGCTCTTCGAAGGGCACCGGCTGACCCCGACCCAGCGCCGCATCGCGCACTGCATGGTCCGCAGGGCGGGCGACGCCCCGTTCCTCTCCAGTGTCGAACTCGCCGAGCTGGCCGGAGTCAGCCAGCCCTCCGTCACCCGGTTCGCGGTGGCGCTCGGCTTCGACGGCTACCCGGCGCTCCGCCGCCATCTGCGCGAGAGCGAGCCGCCCGCGGAAGGCGAGTCCGCCGCGGAGGGCGAGGGGTCCACCGGGCTCAGCGAGTACCAGCAGGCCGTACACGCCGAGATCGAGAACCTGCGGCACCTGGCCGCGCTGCTGGAGGACCCGGCACCGGTCGAGCGCGCCGGTGCGCTGCTGGCCGCCTCCCGCCCGTTGCCCGTGCTCGGACTCCGGGCCGCGGCCGCACAGGCGACCGGCTTCGCGTACTTCGCGGCCAAGGTCCACCCCGATGTCCGGCTGCTCACCGAGGGCGGCTCCATGCTCCTGGACCGCATCGACGGCTGCGTACGTGCCGGAGCCCGGACGCTGCTGTGCTTCGCGCTGCCCCGTCACCCGCGCGAGACGGTGGAGGCGCTGGAGAGCGCGCGGGAGGCCGGGCTGTCGGTCGTCACCGTCGCCGACAGCGCCTTCGCGCCGGTCGCCCACCCCGAGGATCTGCTGTTGCCCGCGGCCGTCGGTACGGGCCTGGCCTTCGACACGGCGTGCGCACCCATGCTGCTGGGCCGGGTGCTGCTGGAGGCGATGTGCGACGGGCTGCCGGACGCGCAGGCACGCCTGGAGGAGTTCGACACGCGAGCCGGAGAGCGTGGCCTTTTCGCCGAGTGAGCCGGTGCCGTCCACGCGCCCGCCGCCCACCGGCCCACCCGGCACGCGCCCACCCGGCACGCGCCCACCCGCCACGCGCCCACCCGCCACGGGTCGGCCGGTACCGGCCGCCCGGCCGGAGCCCCTCGGCCGGGGGTGCACCCCACCGGACCGGGGCGCCCCACCGGACCGGGGCGCCCCGCCGACGCGGGGCACGCCCCGGCCGTCGGGGATCACCCGGGATCACCCCGGGTCGCGCCCGAGGAGAGCCAGCAGCCGGTCCCCGGGCGGGGCGCCGGGCGCGAGGTGCACCTCCGGCCCGAACAGCGGCCGCCGGGCTTCCGCGTGCGGCACCAGGTGCCGGGCCACCGGCAGCAGCCGCGCCGCCAGCGGCGCGGGAACGGGGCACGCGGTCCGGCCGGTGGCCCGGGCGATGTCCCAGCCGTGCACCGCGATCTCCACCGCGCCCGTCAGTGCCAGGGCGGTCGCCGTCAGCGGCGCGCCGGCCACCGCGACCGGCCGGTGCCGCGGACCGTCGCGGGTCCAGACGCCCAGCAGCCGCGCGGCGCGCAGCCGGAAGGCCGCAGCGGGATCCGCCTCGCCCGCGCCGTCACCCGCCGGATCCGCCGGATCCGCCGGGCCCCCCGTGCCGTTCCCGGGCTCCGGGTACAGCGCGACCGTGCCCTCCGTGAGGCCCTCGTGCAGAGCCCGCAGCGAGTCGTCCGCGTGCGCCATCAGCCTGCCCAGGTCCCATCGCGCGCAGGGGGTCGGCCGATCCAGCAGCGAGGGGGTCACCGGCTGCGCGGTGCCCAGCGCATAGCCGAGGGCCCGCCGCAGCAGCTCCGCCGCCCGCACGGCGGAGTCCTCCGCGGGCGCGGCGTTCTCGTATGCGGCCTCGCCGAAGCCCCCGCCGCACCCCGCGCCTGCCGTGTTCCGCTCGTCCCCGCGGTCCCGCTGCTGCCGCGGAAGGTCCCGGTTCCCGCCGCCCTCCCGGCCCGCCGGTTCGTCTCCGTGCGCGCGGTCGTGGAACACGGCGCTAGGGGGCGGAGCGGTCGGCGGCGGTCCCGGCGGCCCGGCACACGGGACCGGTGGTCCCGCCGACGGTGGCGGGCCGGGCGCGGCCGCCGCGGCCCCTGTGGCTGCCGTCCGACCCCTCGCCCGGCGCGGCGCGGGGTGCGCACGCGGCGCCGTACCGCGCCCGCGGCGGCCGTGCATCGGTGCTGTCCGGCGCCGTGCCGCCCGGCCTGCTCCCGCTCGTCTCCACCATGGTTCCGCCTCTCGGTGCCGTACGCCGGGCGCGTTGCTCCGGCGTTCCCGGAGGACGGACCGGGCCCGGAGCGCGAACTCATCGCCGCGCCCGGCTGCCGGCCGCCCCGGTCCCACAGCCCGGACACGTGGACCTCCCGTGGGACGGCACGCGCCGCGGCGGAGATCGCGGCCGGACCGGTCCGCATGTGTCTGCGATAGGTTCTTTCGCGGGACTCTTCCGGAACGGCTGAACCCGTGCGATCCCAGTACCAGCGGGGTCATCGTCAGCCCCGCACAGAACCAGGACCGCTCGTGGACAGATTCGCCGCCCTGCAGCAGGCGCTGCGCTCCGCACCGCCGCACGCGCTCGCCCGGGTCGTCATCGAGGAACTGCGCGGCCGGTACGGCGCCGGGCGCGTCGAACTCCGCATGGTCGACTACGGCATGAAGTCGCTGCAGCTGGTCGACGGCCACGCCGCCGAGACCGGGCCGGTGTCCGTCCACGACAGCCCGCAGGGCCGGGCGTTCGGCTCCCAGGAGCCCTTCACGGTCCAGCAGTCCGACGGCGGAGCCGTCGTCCATCTGCCGGTCACCCTCCGCGGCGACCGGCTGGGCACGCTCTCGGTCGGGCTGCCGCCCTCGGCCGATCCCGGCGGCCTGCTGCCCGTGCTGCGGCAGGTGTGCGAGGCGCTCGGCCACGAAATCCTGGTCGCCGAGCGGGACACGGACGTGTTCCTGCTCGCCCGCCGGGCCTCCCGGCTGACCCTGGCTGCGGAGATGCAGTGGCAGCTGCTGCCCGGCCGCACCTGCGTCCGCGACGAGTTCGAGGTCGGCGCCCATCTGGAGCCCGCGTACGCCATCCACGGCGACAGCTTCGACTGGGAGGCGTCGGAGCGGTATCTGACCCTCGCCGTCACCAACGGCATGGGCGAGGGCATAGAAGCGGCGCTGCTGACCAACCTCGCCACCAACGCGCTGCGCAACGCGCGCCGGGCCGGACTGGATCTGGCGGGGCAGGCGACACTGGCCGACCAGGCGGTCTACGCGCAGTACCGGGGCGCGGCCTACGTGTCCGTGCTGCTGCTGCGGTTCGAGCTGTCGACCGGCCGGGTGGCGGTCGTGGACGCGGGCTCCCCGCGGATGTGGCGGATACGGGGCCGTGACGTGGCGGCTGTCGACTTCGACCACCAGTTGCCGCTGGGCATGTTCGAGGACACGGTCTACGTGGAGGAGTCCTTCACGGTGCGGCCCGGCGACCGCCTGCTGATCGGCAGTGACGGCGTCTACGACACGCCCTCGGCCCCGGCGGGGGAGGCGGCGCCGGACCGGGGCGAGAAGTACGGCGAGCGCGCGCTCGCCCGCTCGCTGCCGGGGCACCGGCTGCTGCCCGCCGGTCTGGTCCCCGCCGCGGTCCTCCGGGAACTGTCGACCTACCGCGGCGAGGCGCCGCTTCAGGACGACGCGCTGGTGATGTGCGTGGACTGGCACGGCAGCCCGGGGAAGACGGCCTGAGGGCCTCCCGCACCCCGGCGTGCGGTGGGCCGATCCGACGGGTGCTCCGGCCGTGACCCGCCCCGGGCTCAGGCGTTCGGGCCGACCGGGGCGGTGCGCTCCGCTCCGGGCCGTGGATCCACCGGGAGGGCCGCGGCCGCGACGTGCCGGAACCCGCTCGGGTCGACGCCCCGGGCGCGGTTGAACGCCGCGCTGAAGCCGAACCGGTCGGCGTACCGACGGTGCGGGCGATGTCCGCCACGGTTGCGGTCCCCGGCTCGACCAGGAGGTCGGCGGCGAGGGCCAGGTGCCAGTGGGTGAGGTAGGTCAGGGGCGGTTCGCCGACCAGGTCGGCGAACCGCTTGGCCGGCGTCGAGCGCGACACACCGGTGCGCTCGGCCGGCCCGGTGACCGTCCACGGTGCTGCCGGGTCGGCGTGCAGCAGGCGCAGCGCGTCGCCGACCACCGGGTCCCGCCGGGCGGCCCACCGGGCCGGGGCTCGCCGCCGGGCGATCCGGCTGTTCACCGCCCCGGACTCGCTCAAGGTGCGCCGACTGCGCCGCGATCCTGGCGCCTCGCTCGTCGTCGCGGCGCCGGTGGGGGAGCGGGAGCGCCGGCTGTCGGTCACCGGCCGCACCACGGTGGGACCCGACGTGGCGCACGATCTGTGCGTCCGTCTGGCTGCCCGCCACGGGGAGCTCGACGACCCGGTCCGTGCCGACCAGCTTGCCGCGATCCTGGCGCGGACCGGACCCGTGTCGTCCTCCGCCCGGAGACCGTGCGGCGTTTCCTGCACTGTCCCGCGGCGGCGAGCCGTGCGCCCGCGCCGCCGGTCCGGCGGCGCCGCACCTCGCGCGCGGCCGGAGCCCGGGGCCGGGGGTGCCGGGGGTGCGGGCTCAGCCGAGCATCTTGATCAGCTCGGCGGCCACCGGACCGGCCGACGCGGGGTTCTGACCGGTCACCAGGTTGTGGTCGACCACCACGTGCGGGGCCCACGGTTCGCCCGCGTCGAAGTGCGCCCCGGCCTCGACCAGCCGGTCCTGGAGCAGCCACTTGGCCTTGTCGGCCAGTCCCGTCATGCGCTCCTCGGCGTTGGTGAAGCCGGTGAGCCGATAGCCGTGCACGGCGTTGGCGCCTTCCTGGGTCTGGGCGGCCAGCAGCGCGGCGGGGCCGTGGCAGACCACGCCGAGCGGCCTGCCGGAGGCGAGGGTGCGTACCAGCAGGGTGCCGGAGTCCGAGTCGGTCGCCAGGTCCTCCATCGGGCCGTGCCCGCCCGGGTAGAAGACGGCGTCGAATCCGGCCGGGCCGCCGGCGCTGTCGATGCGCACGTCCTCGATGCTCAGCGGGTGGCCCAGCGCGGTGAAGGACTCCAGTCCGGCCGCGACCCGGTCGGCGTTGTCCTGTCCGCCGTTCGCGTCGGCGGACAGACTGGCCTCGTCGACGGCGGGCACGACTCCGCCGGGGGTGGCGACGACGACCTCGTGGCCCACCGTGGTGAACGCCTCGTAGGGGGTGACGGCCTCGTCGGCCCAGAAGCCGGTGGGGTGCTGGGTGCCGTCGGCGAGCGTCCAGTGCCGGGCGCCGGTGAGCACGAAAAGGATCTGCGTCATGTCGTTCTCCGGGGGCTGCGGGGGAGGGCTACTGGACGACCGTAGGCCGCGCCGGGCCGCCATGGCCGCTGACGCCACCGGGCGAGCCCGTCCCGTCCCCTGGCCGCCGCAGTCCGCCGGTCCGCCGCGGTCCGCGGGCGGCCGGGGAGGCGAGACCGACTCCCGGGTGGCCGGATGGACCCGTTGACTAGAACTATTCAATGCGTATCGTTGGTGAATAGATTTGATACGCGACCACTGAGTGCGCGTACGCCCCCCGGAGTGCGTGGCACACCCGGCGCGCGCGTACGCCGCGAGTCGAGGAGGCAGGGCCACATGACCAGCACCGCAGGACCGCGCCCGGTCAGGGCACCGCGCGGCAGCGAGCTGAGCGCGCTCGGATGGCAGCAGGAGGCCGCGCTGCGGATGCTGCAGAACAACCTCGACCCCGAGGTCGCCGAACACCCCGACGAACTCGTCGTCTATGGCGGCACCGGCAAGGCCGCCCGCGACTGGACGTCCTTCGACGCGATGCTCCGCACCCTGCGCACCCTCCGCGGCGACGAGACGATGCTCGTCCAGTCCGGGCGCCCCGTCGGGGTGATGACCACCCACGAGTGGGCCCCGCGCGTGCTGATCGCCAACTCCAACCTGGTCGGCGACTGGGCCAACTGGGAGGAGTTCCGGCGACTGGAACAGCTCGGTCTGACCATGTACGGCCAGATGACCGCCGGTTCGTGGATCTACATCGGCACCCAGGGCATCCTCCAGGGCACCTACGAGACGTTCGCGGCGGTCGCGGCGAAGAAGTTCGGCGGCACCCTCGCGGGAACCATCACCCTGACCGCCGGGCTGGGCGGGATGGGCGGTGCCCAGCCGCTCGCCGTCACCATGAACGACGGTGTCGCGGTGGTGGTCGAGTGCGACCCCTCGCGGATCGCCCGCCGTATCGAACACGGCTACCTCGACGTCCGCGCCGAGAACGCCGCGGACGCGCTGCGGCTCGCCGTCGAGGCCCGGGACGCGCGCCGGCCGCTCTCCATCGGCCTGCTCGGCAACGCCGCCGAGGTGCTGCCCCGGATGCTCGCCGACGGCGCTCCGATCGACATCGTCACCGACCAGACCTCCGCGCACGACCCGCTCGCCTATCTGCCCGCCGGTGTCGACTTCGCCGACATGGCCGCCTACGCCGCCGAGAAGCCCGCCGACTTCACCCTCCGGGCACGCGAGTCGATGGCCGCGCACGTGGCGGCGATGGTCGGCTTCCAGGACGCGGGCGCCGAGGTCTTCGACTACGGCAACTCCCTGCGCGGCGAGGCCCGGCTTGCCGGGTACGCGCGCGCGTTCGACTTCCCCGGCTTCGTCCCCGCCTACATCCGGCCCCTCTTCTGCGAGGGCAAGGGCCCCTTCCGCTGGGCCGCCCTCTCCGGCGACCCCGCCGACATCGCCGCCACCGACCGGGCCCTGCTCGATCTCTTCCCGGAGAACGCCTCGCTCGCCCGCTGGCTGAAGCTCGCCGGTGAACGCGTGCACTACCAGGGGCTCCCGGCGCGGATCTGCTGGCTCGGCTACGGCGAGCGGGCCGCGGCCGGTGAGCGCTTCAACGACATGGTCGCCGGCGGGGAACTGGCGGCGCCGCTCGTGCTCGGCCGCGACCACCTGGACTGCGGCTCGGTGGCCTCGCCCTACCGCGAGACCGAGGCCATGCGCGACGGCTCCGACGCCATCGCCGACTGGCCCATGCTCAACGCCATGCTCAATGTCGCCTCCGGCGCCACCTGGGTCTCCCTGCACCACGGAGGCGGGGTCGGCATGGGCCGCTCGCTGCACGCCGGCCAGGTCACCGTCGCCGACGGCACCGCGCTCGCGGGCGAGAAGCTGCGCCGGGTGCTGACCAACGACCCGGGCACGGGCGTGATCCGGCACGTCGACGCCGGGTACCCGGAGGCGGAGGCCGTCGCCGAGGACCGCGGCGTCCGCATCCCGATGCGCGAGGGGGACGCCTGATGGGGGACCACGAGGAGGCCGCCGGGACCGTGGGAGCCGCAGGGGACGCGCCGGGTCCGGTGCCGCACCCGGCGGGGAAGGGCGGCCCGCCGCCCTCGTTCCGGCAGATGTGGCGGGAGCTGCTGCCGCTGGGGCGGTCCGCGGCGGGCGGGTACCGCCGCTTCGCGTGGACGGGGCCCGACCTGGAGTGCCGGGAGTGGTTCCGGGAGCAGGCGGCGGTCCGGGGGCTGGCCTACGAGGTCGACCGGAACGGCAACCAGTGGGCCTGGGCCGGGCCTGACACCGAGGGGGCCGACGGGGCCGCCGCGGGGCCCGCCGCCGAAGGCTCCGCGGGCGACGCGGTGGTGACCGGGTCGCACCTGGACTCCGTCCCCGACGGCGGCGCCTTCGACGGCCCGCTGGGTGTGCTGTCGGCCCTCGCCGCACACGACGAGCTCCGCGCCCGGGGCACCGCCTTCACCCGCCCGCTGGCCATCGTCAACTTCGCCGACGAGGAGGGGGCCCGCTTCGGACTGGCCTGCGTGGGCTCCCGCCTGGCGAGCGGTGCGCTGACCCGGCAGGACGCCCACGCGCTGCGGGACGCCGAGGGGGTGACGCTCGCGCAGGCCATGGAGGCCGCCGGGCAGGACCCCGGGACGCTCGGCCCCGACCCCGAGCGCCTCGCGCGGATCGGCGCGTTCGTCGAACTGCACATCGAGCAGGGTCGGGCGCTGGCCGAAACCGCGCACCCGGTGGCCGTCGCCTCGGCGATCTGGCCGCACGGCCGCTGGCGGTTCGACTTCCGGGGCGAGGCCAACCACGCGGGCACCACCCGGCTGGAGGACCGCCGCGACCCGATGCTCACCTACGCCAACACCGTCCTGGCGGCCCGCAAGAAGGCGCGGCTTGCGGGCGCGCTGGCCACCTTCGGCCGGGTGGACGTGCAGCCGAACGGAGTGAACGCCATCCCGTCCCAGGTCAGCGGCTGGCTCGACGCGCGGGCCCCGGATGCGGGAACCCTGGAGAGCGTCGTCGCCGAGATCGAACGCGCCGCCGGGGAGCGGGGCGGGCGGGACGGCGTGCACGTCGAGGTCACCGGCGAGTCCGCGACGCCGCTGGTCGAGTTCGACCACGCGCTGCGTGACCGGGTCCGCGCCCTGCTCGGCGGCGAGGTGCCGGTGCTGCCCACCGGCGCCGGACACGACGCGGGTATTTTGTCCGCTTCGGTGCCCACGGCCATGCTGTACGTCCGCAACCCGACCGGTGTCTCGCACTCGCCCGCCGAGTTCGCGGAGGAGGACGACTGTGCGGCGGGCGTGACCGCGCTCGCCGACGTACTGGAAGGTCTGATGTGACGACCGGGATGCGAACGGCACCGACCGGGACGCGGACGGCGCCGACCGGAGGGGCGCCGGCTGGAGCGGGCCAGCCCGAGGCGGGACCGACCGGAACGGGACGGCCTGGGACGGGACCGACCGGAACGGGCCCCGCTGCCGCGCGGAAGACCGAGGCCGGGGCGACCGCCTCGCGCAGGACCGCGGCGACGCCGGCCGCGGCGGCCGGGCCGCACCCCGGAGCGACCGGCCCCGACCCCGGCGGCGCGCCCGCCGCGAAGGTCTACTGGTGCGAGAACGCCTGGCTCAACGGCACCGTGGAGCCGCATGTCGTCCTGGAGGTGACCGCGCACGGCCGGTTCGGGGCCGTCCGCACCGGCGTCCCCGCGCCACCGCCCGGAGCCGTCGTGCTGCGCGGACTGACCCTGCCCGGACTGGCGAACGCGCACTCGCACGCGTTCCACCGCGCCCTGCGCGGCACCGTCCAGGTCGGTTCCGGCACCTTCTGGACGTGGCGCGACACCATGTACCGGACGGCGGCGCTGCTCACCCCGGACAGCTACTACACGCTGGCCCGCGCCGTGTACGCCGAGATGGCGCTGGCCGGGATCACCTGCGTGGGCGAGTTCCACTACCTGCACCACGCGCCGGGCGGCGCACGCTACGACGACCCCAACGCCATGAGCCACGCGCTGGTCGCGGCCGCGGCCGACGCGGGCATCCGCATCACCCTGCTGGACACCGCCTATCTCGCCGCCGGAATCGGCAAGGACGGCCGCGGCGAACCGCCCACCCGGCAGCAGCAGCGCTTCAGCGACGGCAGCGCGGAGGCGTGGGCCGAACGCGCCGCCGCCTTCACCCCGCAGGGCGACCACGCGCGGGTCGGTGCCGCGGTGCACTCCGTGCGTGCCGTGCCCGCAGGGGAGCTGCACACCGTCGCCGAGTGGGCCCGGCAGCGGGACGCGCCGCTGCACGTCCACCTGTCCGAGCAGGTCGCGGAGAACGAGGCGTGCCGCGGCGCCCACGGCCGCACCCCGACCGCGCTGCTCGACGCGCACGGGGTGCTGGGCGCTCGGACCACGGCCGTGCACGCCACTCATCTGACGCCGGAGGACATCCGCCTGCTCGGCGGCTCCCGCACCGGTGTGTGCATGTGCCCGACCACCGAACGCGACCTCGCCGACGGCATCGGACCAGCACCCGCCCTCGAACGCGCCGGGTGCGGGCTGTCGCTGGGCAGCGACAGCCACGCCGTGATCGACCTGTTCGAGGAGGCCCGCGCGCTGGAGCTCGACGAGCGGCTCGCCAGCCGCACCCGCGGCCACTGGACGGCGGGCCAACTGCTGCGGGCCGCCACCGCGGGCGGGCACACCGCCCTCGGCCGACCGGAGGCGGGCCGCCTGGAGACCGGGGCGCCGGCCGACTTCACCACCGTCGCGCTCGACTCGGTGCGCACGGCCGGGCCGGTGGCACGACTGGCCGCCGAGACGACCGTGTTCGCCGCCACCTCCGCCGACGTGCGCCACACGGTGGTCGGCGGCCGGCAGGTGGTGCGGGACGGTGCGCACACCCTCCTGGACGCCGTCCCCGAAGCCCTCGCCCGGGCCGTCGCCGCCCTCCGCCCGTGACAGCCGCCCTCCGCCCGTGACAGCCGCGCACCGCGGCCCGACCCGTGCCTGTGCCTCCCGCGACCAAGGACCGACCCTCATGAGCCGACCGCCTGCCACCTTCTCCCTCACCAACCTCGCCACCCTCGTCACCAACGACCCCGCACAGGGCGACGGAAGCCCGCTCGGGCTGATCGAGAACGCGGCCCTGGTCGTCGAGGACGGCCACGTCGCCTGGGTGGGCCCCAGCCGCGAGGCCCCCGCCGCCGACGAGACCGTGGACGCGGGCGGCCGGGCCGCCGTCCCCGGGTTCGTCGACAGCCACTCCCACCTGCTCTACGCGGGCGACCGCACCCAGGAGTTCAACGCCCGGATGTCGGGCCGCCCCTACACCGCCGGCGGCATCCGCACCACCGTGCAGGCGACCCGCGAGGCATCCGACGCGGCCCTGGCGGCCACGCTGAAGGCGCATCTGGCGGAGATGGCCGCCCAGGGCACGACGACCGTCGAGACGAAGTCCGGATACGGGCTGACGGCCGAGCACGAGGCCCGTGCGTTGCGGGTGGCGGCCGAGGCCGGGGTCGAGGAGGTCACCTACCTCGGCGCCCACATCGTGCCGCCGGAGTACGCCGCCGACCCCGACGCCTACACCGCGCTCGTGGCCGGGGAGATGCTCGACGCGTGCGCCCCCCACGCGCGCTGGGTGGACGTCTTCTGCGAGGAGGGCGCCTTCGACGAGGACCAGTCGCGCGCCATCCTCACCGCCGGCCGGGCCAAGGGGCTGGTGCCCCGGGTGCACGCCAACCAGCTGACGCACGGCCCCGGGGTGCGGCTCGCCGTCGAGCTGGAGGCGGCCTCCGCCGACCACTGCACGCACCTGAACAGCGCGGACATCGACGCGCTCGCCCAGGGCAGCACGGTGGCCACGCTGCTGCCGGGGTGCGAGTTCTCCACCCGCGCCGTCTACCCGGACGCGCGCCGGCTGCTGGACGTGGGCGTCACCGTCGCGCTGTCCACCGACTGCAACCCCGGCTCCTCGTACACCTCCTCGATGCCGTTCTGCATCGCGGTGGCGGTGCGGGAGATGAACATGACGCCCGACGAAGCCCTCTGGTCGGCGACGGCGGGCGGCGCCCGCGCCCTGCGCCGCACCGACGTCGGACGGCTCTCCCCCGGGGCCCGCGCCGACCTCGCCCTGCTCGACGCCCCCTCCCACGTGCACCTCTCCTACCGGCCGGGGGTCCCCCTCGTCTCCGACGTCTGGCGGCGCGGCGTGCACGTGCGGGGGAACCGGTAGGCAACCGGCGCGGGCACCTGAGTATCCGCACTCATGCCCGCGCCCGCCCCCGCTTCCTAACCTTCCGGGCATGGGGATACACAGCACCTTCGCCGACCGGCCCGCCGCGGCAACGGGCGTGGGTATCACGGGGGTCGGTTCGGCGCTGCCGGAGCGGATCGTGGACTCCGAGCAGCTCCGGCGGACCGTCGTCGAGCGCAGCGGCCTGCCGATTCCGCCGCGGATGATCGAGCGGGCCACCGGCGTCCGGACCCGCCGCGTCGCCGCCGACGGCGAATACGCCTCCACCCTGGCCGTCCGCGCCGCCCGGACGGCACTGGAGCGGGCCGGGCTCGCCCCGCCGGACATCGACCTGCTCCTGTTCGCCTCCGCCACCCGCGACGTGGCCGAACCCGCCACCGCGCACATCGTGCAGCACGCACTGGGCTCCCGCGCCCACGCGCTCGACGTCACCAACGCCTGCAACAGCTTCGTCGGCGGAATCGACCTCGCCCGCGGCATGCTGCTGGCCGGCCGGGCGCAGCGCGCCCTGGTCGTCACGGGGGAGACCCCCAGCCGCGCCGTGCAGCACGCCCCCGCGGACCTGGACCGGTTCCGGGAGGTGTTCGCCGGATACACCTTCGGCGACGCCGGCGCGGCCGTGGTGCTGGAGTCCGTGCCCGGCGGCGGCATCCTCGACATCGGCACCGAGACCCGCTCCGAGCACTGGGACGTCGGCGGGATACCCGGCGGCGGATCCCGCCATCCGCGCGGCGACGAATACACCTGGTTCCACGGCGACGGCGCCGAACTGCGCGACGTGTTCGAGAAGGTCGGCACCTCGGTGCTGGACCGGATGTGGCACCGCACCGGACTGGAGTGGCAGGACTTCCGGCACATCCTCGTCCACCAGGTGACGCTGCCGTACCTGGAGCGCTTCGTGGAGCTGACCGGGGTGCCCCGGGACCGGCTGGTGGTGACCGTGCCCGAACTCGGCAACCTCGCCAGCGCCACCCTGGGGGTCCAACTGGACCTGATCCACGACCGGCTGGATCCCGGCGACCGCGTCCTGCTCGTCGGCCTCGGCGGCGGCGTCAGCCTCATGACGATGGTCTGGGAGAAGGCATGACACCCGTCCGATCCTTCCCGGTCCCCGCACCGCCCGCCCGGGCGGCGACGGCAGCGGCCCGGCCCGCCGGAGCGCTGTGGGTCGTCGTCCCCGCCCACCAGGAGGCCGCGCGGCTGCCCGGCACCCTGGCAGCGCTCGCGGCCCAGCACGACCGGGACTTCACCCTCCTGGTCGTCGACAACGCCTCCACCGACGGCACCGCCGGCCTCGCCCGCGACTTCGCCCGGCGGGCCCCGTTCCCCGTGCACGTCGTCACCGAGCCGCAGAAAGGCGTCGGCTGCGCCGTGGACACCGGCTTCCGGTACGCCATCGCGCACGGCGCCGCGCTCCTCGCCCGCACCGACGCCGACTGCCTGCCCCAGCCCGGCTGGACCGCCGCCGCGCGCGCCGCGCTCGACGCCGGAGCCGGACTGGTCTGCGGCCGCATCACGGCCCGCAGGGACGAGCACGGACCGGTCGGCCGCGCCGCCTTCCGGCTCTTGGTCGCCCTCGCGGCACTCTTCGGACGGCTGCGCCCCGCACACCGGCGCAGCCGCGGCTACCTGGTGCCCTACCGGATGCACGCGGGCAACAACATGGCTCTCACCGCCCGGCTCTACGAGGACGCCGGCGGCATGCCGCGCCGCCCCTCGCCCACCGACCGGCTCTTCCTCAACCGGGTCCGCCGCACCACCGCAGCCGTCGTCCGGGAGCGCCGCATGGTCGTGGCCAACTCCACCCGGCGGCTGCACGCCTACGGACTGCTGACCACCGCACGCTGGTACCTCGACAAGGGGCCGGGCCGGCACGGAGAGGACCCCCGCTGATGCTCGACACCCTGCACGCCGCACTGCGCCGCGACCCGCACCTGCCCGCCGCCCTGGGCGCCGGCCCCACCGGCCGCACCCGGGTCCGGGCCACCCGCGGCGACCTGGCCGACCTGGCCGACCACTACGCGTCCGCCCTCCACCACCGCGGACTGCGGCCCGGCGACACCCTCGGCGTCGCCGTACGGCCCGGACCCCGCGCCCTGGCCGTGCTGCTGGCCGCCTGGCGGCTCGGACTGCGCGCCGCCGTGCTCGACCCCGGCGCGGGCCCCGACGTGCTGCGCGCCCGGCTCGCCCTGGCCCGGCCCGACCTGGTGCTCGCCGACGCCGCGGCGCAGGCCGCCGCCGGGTGGGCGCGCCCGCTGGCCCGCCGCGCCGGGCTCGCCCTCCCCGACCTCGCCGGACTCGGCGGCCCGGTGGCGACGCTGGGGCCCCGGCTGCCGGGCTGCGCCCCCGCGCTGCGGCCCGGCCCGCACCCGGCCCCCCGGGGCGCGGACCACGACGGGGACGCCGTCGTCGTCTTCACCTCCGGTACCGCCTCCCGCCCCCGGGCCGTCGTCCACTCCCGTGCCTCACTGGCCGCCGGGATGGCGACGGTCGGCGACCTGGTACGGCCCGCGGCCGGGCGGCCCGTGCTCGGCGGCACCTTCTTCGTCCTCGTTCCCGCGCTGGCCGCCGGCGCCCCGGTCGCGCTGCCCGCCCGCGCGCCGCGCGTCCTGGCCCGGCAACTCGACCGGCTGCGGCCGCAGGCGAGCTATCTGACGCCGCCCCGGCTGCGGGCCGCGCTCACCGCCGGTGCCCGCTTCACGGGACGGGTGTGGACCGGCTCCGCGCCCGCGAGCGCGGCCCTCCTCACCCGGGTCAAGCAGGCCGGTGCCGCCGAGGCGTGGGGCGTGTACGCGTTGACCGAGCTCTTCCCCGCCGCAGCCGTCGAAGAGGCCGCCAAGGCCGCGTACGAGGGCCCGGGCGACCTGCTGGGCGCGCCGCTGCCCGGCGTCGAGGCGCGCACCGCGGACAGCGGCGAACTCCTCCTCACCGGCCCCGGCGCCCGCCACCGCTGCCTCGGCGAGGAGCCCGACCCGTGGATCGCCACCGGCGACCGCGCCCACCTGGACGCCCGGGACCGGCTCGTACTCGAAGGGCGGATGAAGGACATGGTGCTGCGCCGCGCGGAGAACATCTACCCGGGGCTGTACGAGCCCGCGCTGCACGTGCCCGGCGTCGACCTCGCGCTGCTGGTCGGCGTCCCGGCGCCGGACGGCGACGAGCAGCTCGTCGCCGTCGTCCAGCCCAGCCCCGGCACCGACCGGCGGCGGCTGCGCGGTGCCTTGGAGGGGCCGCTGCGGCGCATGGGCACGGCCCGTCCGGACGCGGTGCTGCTCGCCGACATCCCGCTGTCCGGCCGCTCCCGCAAGCCCGACCGCGCCGCGACCGCGCTGCTGGCCGCGGGACGCCGCCGGGAGACGGCGGGCCGGGTCACGGCGGGCCGATGATGGGCAGGGAGGTGCGGGCCCGGGCGCAGTGGGGCCGGAGGGTGCGGAGCCGCGTGCCGCAGGTCCCAGGTCTGTGGGAACGGGCCCTGCGGGCCGCGGCACCGGGAGCTTCGACACCGCGGGCCCGGCCGCCCGGCCCGCGGGCGGCCCGCCGTCGGGACCGCCGCGTCTACACCCGCAGCCACCCGGTGCTCTTCGCCCTCCTGGCAGCCACCCGCCGCGGCCCGGTGGTTCGGCTGGGCCGCACCGTGCTGGTCCACGGCACGGACGCCTACCGGCAAGCCCTCACCCGGCTGCCGCTGGACCGTACGGCAGCCGGGACCACGGGCGGCGCCGCCCGCGAACTCTCCGGCGGCGGCGCTCTGTTCGACCAGGAGGGCAGCGGCCACCGCGGCTCCCGCCGGGACCTCGCCGAGGAGCTCGGCACGGCGGGTACGGAGCGGCTGCGCCCGGTGTGGCAGGAGATCCTCGCCCGCCGTCTCGCCCCGCTGGCGGACGGCCACGAGGTGGAGACGGCCGCCCTCGCCCGGGAGATGGCGGGCGCCACGGTCTGCGCCCTGCTGGGCACCGCCGCCGAACCGGACGCCGTCGCACGGGCCGCGGCCGACGCCGCGTCGGCCGCCGTCCGCGACCATCTGCCAGGACCGCGCCGCCCCGGCACATCGCTTGCGGCCGCCCGCGCCACGGCCCGGCTGGAGGAGCTGCTGCGGGACCGGGCCGGGGGCGTCGCGGGTGGTGCCGGCACAGGAGCACCGGACGGCACAGGAGCACCGGACGGCACCGGTGCGGCGCTGCGGGCCGTGGTGGCGGTCGCCGCGGTCGCCACCACCGCGGCGGCGCTGCCCCGGGCCGTGGCCTGGTGCGCGGACGCCGGACTGTGGGAGCAGGCCGCCGACCCCGCGGCCCGCGAAACCCTGGTCGACGAACTGCTGCGGGTGACGGCCCCCTCGCCGGTACTGCCCCGCCGGGCCGCCGCGCCCGGATCGCTGGACGGCCGCCCGGTGCGGGGCGGCGACCGGCTGGTGCTGGTCGCGCGGCACGCGGTCGGCGCCCATCGCGACGCGCCGGGCTGCCCCGCACCGGTACCCGCCGCCGTCGCCCGGCTCGTCTTCGGCGCGGGGCCGCACACCTGCCCCGGTGCCCGGCTCGCGCGCACGCAGCTCGCCGACCTGCTGGCCGCGCTCGCCCCCTACCGGCCCGTCGTCGTCCGCGCCCGCCCCGACCGCCGCGCGGCCCTGCCCGCCTGGCGCACGCTCACCGTCCGGCCGGGCCCTACACCCGTGGTACCGCGGCGCATGCACCGGAACGAGGAGGGAAGCAGCCACCGGAACGGCGAGTACGGCGGCCACGGCGAGCACCGTGGGAGCGACCGGAGCGACCGGAGCGACCGGAACGGGGAGGCACCATGACCACGGTCGCCGTCACCGGCGCGAGCGGCTTCTGCGGCTCCTACGTCGCACGTGCCGCCGCCGGACAGGGAGCCGAGGTGCGGTGCGTGGGGCGGCGGCCCGGCCCGGTCGGCCGCCACCTGCGCTGGGACGCCGCCTCCGGCGAGGTGCCGGACCTGGGCGGGGCCGACGTGGTGGTGCACTGTGCGGCGGCCGTGGGGGATCCGGCCGCGGGCTCGGCGGCCGAGGCGGCGATGCGGGCGGTGAACGTCACCGGAACGGCCCGGCTGCTGGAGGCGGCGGAGGGGCGGCCGGTGGTGTGGGTCAGCAGCGCCAGCGTGTACGCGCCGGGCCCCGGGCGGGCCCGGATCCGCGAGGAGCATCCGGTCGGCGCGCAACTGAACGCCTACGGCCGGACCAAGGCCGCGGGCGAGGCCCTGGCACTGGCCGCCGGAGCCGTGGTGCTGCGGCCCCGCGCGGTCTACGGCGTCGGCGACCCGCACTTGGTGCCGCGGCTGCTGGGCCGGGTGCGGCGCGGACTGCTGCTGCTCCCGGGGCGCGACGTCCGGCTCAGCCTGACCGCGGTGGAGAACCTCGCCGACGCCTGCCTGGCCGCGGCGGACGGCGGATGGCCGCCCGGCGCCTACAACATCGCCGACCCCGTGCCCTACCGCCGGGACGAGGCGGTGCGCACGGTGCTGGCGGCGCACGGGGTGCACGCCCGGGTCGGGCACCTCCCGGTGCCGCTCGCCCGGACGGCGGGTGCCGCCGCCGAACACCTCTGGCGGCTGCGCCCGGGGACCGATCCCCCGCTGACCCGGTACGCCGTCGACCAACTCGCGCACAGCGTCGTGCTCGACGTCACCCGGGCCCGCCGCCAGGGCTGGACGGCTCCTCGCACCCTGGCCGACTACGCCCGCGCGGTGGCCTCGGTGGTGGAGAGCCGGCCCTCAGTGCGACCGGCGCGCCGCCGCCGACGGGGGAACCGCTGAGGGACCGAACGCGGCGGCGAGCAGCCGCTCCCCGACCGGGTTCATCGTAGGCCCCTTGGCGTCGGTCGAGTCGAGGCTGTAGACGAGGGTCCGGGACAGGTCGCGGGTGCCGACCAGCAGCGTGTTGTAGCCGGGTCGGGCCCCGCTCTTGCCCCACAGCACCAGGCCGCCGCCCGCGTCGTACCGCTGGAGTCCGGCGCTCATGGTGGCGCCGTCGATGTCCGGCACGGTGAACATCTCCCGCTCCAGCAGCGGCTGGGGCACGATCTCGCCGCGGAAGAGGGCGAACAGGAGGCGCTCCAGATCGGCCGTGGTGGAGATCATGTCGCCGGCCGCCCAGCGGTCGGACATGTTCCACTCGGTGGCGTCGACCAGGCGGCCGTCGTCCAGCCGCTGGTAGCCGCGGTTGTGCGGGCCGTGGATCCGCGGGTCGGCGCCGCGCGGGAAGGACGTGTGCCGCATCCCGGCCGGGCGCAGTACGTGCAGCCACGCCTGGTGCGCGTAGGAGTCGCGGGTGACCTTCTCGACGAGCAGGCCCAGGACGGTGTAGTCGATGTTGGCGTACCGCTGCTTCTTCCCGGGCCCCTCGCCGTCACCCCGGTAGGGCCCCTTGGCGACCGACGAGGCGACGACCTGCTCGGGGGTGAGGGTCTTGAAGCGGTTCTCGTACCCCTCTCCCGAGACCGGGCCGAGGCCGTCGCCCGGCTTGAGTCCGCTGGTGAAGGTGAGCAACTGCCGTACGGTGACGGGCTGGAACGCGTCGGTCAGCAGCCCGGGAAGGTAGTGCTGCACGGTGCCGTCGAGGTCGATGCGGCCCTGCGAGGCGAGCTTCAGCACCAGCGCCGCGGTCACCACCTTGGTGGTGGACCCGGCCCGGAACCGCCCGTGCTCCAGCGCCTTCCGGCCGGTGCGCAGGTCCCGTACGCCGGAGCTGCCGTGCCAGCTTCCCTTCCCGCCGACCCGCGCGAGGGCCGCGGTGGTCGTCTCGTCCGGTACCCCGCGCAGCGCCTTGTCCAACGCGGCGGTGTCGGGGCTGTCGTCCTGCTGTCGCGTCACCTCCGCCGGTGCGCTGTGCGGTTGGGCGAGCGCGGGCGCCGCTGCCGGGCCGGTGAGTCCGGCGACCACGAGTGCCGCGAGGAGGGTGTTCCGCAGACGTATGGGCACGATGCACTCCGCAGGGGAAGGGATCCGGTACGTGGAAGATCCTTCCGCCGGGGGCCGGGCCGCGGATCACCGCCGTGGAGGACGTGCTCCCTGACGGTGCCCTGCCTCCGTGCCGGAGCCGGGTCGGGGTATGTGGCGGGGATCGTCCCTAGGGCCGCTCGCGGTGGATCACCGGCGGGAGGGGCGGCGAGGCGGCCGCGGGCCGGCGGCTCCGCGGAGTGACCTGTCGGAAGTGTCGTCATTGAACCGGAGTTCCGGGCTTGACGTTGTGTTCGTCGAGTGGTCTGCATCCGTTCGGCGTTGCCGGCCCAGCCTCACGACCGGGCTTTCTGAGGAGCCTTCCTCCACGTGAAGGGGAGAGCGAAATGGCAGGATGGGAACAACATTACCGACCGGTGAAGATCCGGGACGACAAGACATTTCGCGAGGACCCGAACGTTCGGGTCCCGAAAGGCGCCCCGCAGCCACCCGTCGGGGCCGTGGACGGCCTCTACGACACGAATGCGAAGAAGTTTTACGTCCTCAACGAGCAAGACCAGGTCGCGCGCCATTCGAAGGAAAAGGGGTGGAAGGACTACGCTTCGAACACGGTCGTAAGGGCATTCCACGAGACCAAGGGCAAGGCGCCCGCGGCTCCTGCGGCCGAGTCGAGCAGCGCGATGGAGATGGACGACCTCTCCCAGCAGATGAGCACCATGCGGACCGGTTCGCCGGGTTCCCAGGGGAGTGACGAGTCGTTCGCCAGCGCGTACAGCGCTGTACGGCAGGACAAGCGCGGCCGGTACGTGTCGGCCTCGCAGGAGGACGTACCGTCCACTGCTCCCGAGCCCCCCGAGGGGGCCAGGCGGGCCTTGTACGACGCGGAGCGGGGGGATTACTACGTCCAGAACCAGGGCGTGCTGCAGCGCTTCAGCAAGTCCTCTTCCGATTGGGTCTCGAGCAAGGCGAAGGGCATGCTGGATGTCCTGAAGACCCACGGCAAGTCCCTCGGGAAGGCCGGCTACAAGGCGGCTCTCCCGACCGCGACGGGAATCGCGAAGATGGCCTCGGGGAACGACCCGACGGTCAGCAAGTGGGCGAACATCACGTCGGGTGTCGCGGGTGGCGCGGAAGCCGCGTACTCCATGTACAACAACGTCAGCCAGACGATGACCTCCGGCGGGACCAGGCCGTTCGACCGGTTCCAGGGGGCGGCCGACGCGGCCCAGCTCCTCTCCGCGACCGGCAACGTGGTGAGTGCGGCCACCGCGCATACGCACCCGGGCCTCTCCGACGTGTCGAACCGGGTGGCCACGAGCCTCAGCTTCGCGGGCAGCGCGGCGGAAGCGACCCACGGTGCCCACCAGGAGATGAACGCGCAGCGTATGCAGGAGCGGCGGGAGAACCTCTACAGCCTGCCGGAGGCGAACCGGGCCGACTCGGACCTGGCGCAGCACGTCAACCAGAACCTCCCCGCCGGTCAGTCGACGAGTTCGCAGCCGGTGGACTCGAACTACCAGGAGAGGGCCCGCGCCGCCCAGCGCAGCAACAACGCGCCGCGGCAGCGTTCCCGTTCGCGCGGATAGGGGAGACCGCGGCATCCGGGGGTGCGTGGCCCGCGCGCCGCGCCTGAAGCTCCCGGCTTCCGCACGTCGGCGACATCCGGAAGAACCGTCCGGCCCGGGCCCGGCGCACGTGTGTGCGTGCGCCGGGCCCGGTGCTGTTCTCGCGCCGCGGCGTCGGCGGCGGGGTGCCGGCAGCCCGCACCCGGCGACGGGCACGGTGGTCGGCGGACAGGAGGTGGTTGTACAGTCACAACTGTTGTACTCGTGTAAGCGATGGGGGCTGCTGTGTCCGACGCCGGACTCCCGCCGCGCCGCCGACAGCTCGTGCTGGCGATCTGCTGCATGTCGCTGCTGATCGTCAGCCTCGACACGACGGCGCTCAATGTGGCGCTGCCCGACATCCGCGCCGACCTGGGCGCCTCGGTGTCGGGCCTGCAATGGGTGGTCGACGGCTACACCCTCGTACTGGCCGCGCTGCTGATGCTGTCCGGCTCGACGGCGGACCGGCTGGGCCGTCGGCGGGTCTTCCGCTGGGGGCTGCTGCTGTTCGTCCTGGGCTCGCTGCTGTGCAGCCTGGCGCCGGGGCTCGGCTGGCTGGTGGCGGCCCGAGCCCTGCAGGCGGTGGGCGGCTCGATGCTCAACCCCGTCGCGATGTCGATCATCACCAACACCTTCACCGAACCCCGCGAGCGGGCCCGCGCGATCGGCGTGTGGGGCGGGGTCGTCGGCATCAGCATGGCTGCCGGACCCCTGCTCGGCGGGCTGCTGGTCGACGTCAGCGGCTGGCAGGCGATCTTCTGGGTGAACGTGCCGGTCGGCCTGGCCGCGTGGCTGCTGACCACCCTGTACATCCCCGAGTCCCGCGCGCCCCGGGCCCGCAGGGCCGACCCGGTGGGCCAGCTCCTGGTGATCGTCCTGCTCGGCACCCTCACCTACGGCATCATCGAGAGCCCGCAGCACGGCTTCGGCTCGCCGCTGGTACTCGGCTGCCTGGCCGCCGCGCTCGGCGCCCTGGCCGGGCTGGTGGCCTACGAGTCGCGCCGCGCCGAACCCCTCGTCGACCCGCGTTTCTTCCGCAGCCTGCCGTTCACGGGCGCGGTCGCGACGGCGGTGTGCGCGTTCGCGGCGCTGGGCGGTTTCCTCTTCGTCACGTCGCTCTACCTGCAGGAGATCCGCCACATGAGCGCGCTGCGTGCCGGGCTGTGCATGCTGCCGATGGCGCTGATGACGCTGGTCTGCGCGCCGCTCTCCGGCCGTCTGGTGGGCTCCCGCGGCCCGCGGCTGCCGCTGGTGGCTGCGGGCGCGGGGATGACCGCCGCGGGGATACTGCTGGCCTGCACGGTCTCGGCCGACCTGCCGCTGGGAGTGCTCTTCACCGGGTACGTGCTCTTCGGTATCGGCTTCGGACTGGTCAACGCGCCGATCACCAACACCGCCGTCTCGGGCATGCCCAGGGCGCAGGCGGGCGTCGCCGCCGCGGTCGCCTCGACCAGCCGGCAGGTCGGCTCGTCCCTGGGCGTGGCCGTCATCGGCGCGGTCATGGCGGCGGGCGGCTTCGGCGCGGGCGGCGGCCTCCAGCAGGCCGCCGGGTTCCAGGCGACCGAGCGGGCCGCCTGGTGGATCGTCTCCGCCTGCGGACTGGCCGTGCTCGCGCTCGGTATCCTCTCCACCGGCCACCGGGCCCGGGAGACGGCACGCCGCGCGGCCCATCTGCTGGACGGGGGAGACGGGGGCGACGAGGCGGCGCGGCGTCCGGCCGCGGGGCGTACGAGCAGCGAGGCAGCGGGATGAACAGCACGGAGTCCGCACACGGCGGACCGGAGAGTATCGGGCCCGGGTCCGGGTCGGGACCGTCCGCGGTCGAGGGCGCGGGCGCGCCGGAGGCCGACGCCGTCGAGCAGGAGGCCGTCCGGGTCTGGCGCGGCATGCGCACCCTCGTCCTGGAGACCGCGGATGTGCGCCCCCGGGTCGTCGAGGCGCTGGGGATGAGCTACTTCCGCGCCAAGGCGCTGCGGTACGTCGCGGACGAGGGCCCGCTCACGCTCAGCGCGCTGGCCGCTGCCCTGTTCGCCGACGCGCCGTACACCACGCTCTCCGTCGACTATCTGGTCCAGCGCGGACTGGTCACGCGGGAGCCGAATCCGGCCGACCGCCGCTCCAAACTGGTCGAGGTCACCGGGCCGGGAGCCGAGGCGGCGGCCGAGATGGCGCGGATCACCGACACCCCGCCCCCGGCCCTTCGCAGCCTGGCGGCGGCGGACTTGACGGCCCTCGCCCGCATCCTGGACCAGGCGCTGCACCCCGGCCCCGCGAGCTGAACGGGCGTTCCGGAGCCTGAAGTGCCGGGCACCGGACCAGGTCGGTGGTTCCCGCTCCGGCTGAACGTCCCTGCCCCGGCCCGGAGCCGCCCCGGCCCCGGAGCCCCGCCCCCGACCCGGGTGCGCCGCCCCGGACAGGCCGAGGGCCCGGCCGGACTGCGTCGTCCGGCCGGGCCCTCGGCACACGGAGCGGGCCGCACCTCGTGGGGCGGCACCCCGCGTCACTCTTCGACCATCAGCCCCTTGCGGAGCTTGCCCAGGGTGCGGGAGAGCAGCCGGGAGACGTGCATCTGCGAGATGCCGAGCTCCTCACCGATCTCCGACTGGGTCATGTTCGCCACGAAGCGCAGCGAGAGGATCCTGCGGTCCCTCGGGGGGAGTTCGGCGATCAGCGGCTTCAGCGACTCGACGTACTCGATGCCCTCGAGCCCGTGGTCCTCGTAGCCGATCCGGTCGGCCAGCGCGCCCTCGGTGTCGTCCTCCTCGGGCTGCGCGTCCAGCGAGCTGGCGGTGTAGGCGTTGCTCGCCGCCATGCCCTCGATGACTTCCTCGCTGGAGATGTTCAGCCGCTTGGCCAACTCCTCCGCGGTCGGCGCCCGGTCCAGCTTCTGGGCGAGTTCGTCGCCCGCCTTGGCCAGGTCGAGCCGCAGCTCCTGGAGGCGCCGGGGTACCCGCACCGACCAGGACGTGTCGCGGAAGAAGCGCTTGATCTCGCCGACGATGGTCGGCATCGCGAAGGTGGGGAACTCGACGCCGCGGTTCAGCTCGAAGCGGTCGATCGCCTTGATGAGGCCGATGGTGCCGACCTGGACGATGTCCTCCATGGGCTCGCTGCGGGAGCGGAACCGGGAGGCCGCGAACTTCACCAGGGCGAGGTTGAGCTCGACCAGCGTGTTGCGGACGTACGCGTACTCGTGGGTGCCCTCGTCGAGGTTCTCCAGCCGCTCGAACAGCGTCTTGGACAGGGCCCGCGCGTCCAGCGGACCGACCTCGTCATAGGGTGGGATCTCGGGGAGCTGGAGCTGGTCGAAGAGGTCGGCTTCCACCGCCTCCGCGATCTGCTCGGCGCTCGCCGGGTCGCCGAGGGTTTCGGGGGCCAGGGACCGGGAATCCGGCAGCCGGTCCGCGCTGCGCTGCTCCGGAACGGCGGGAAGGGCCTCGACCTGCGCGTGCGCGGGGTCGGATATCCCATTGTCGAGCCGGGGTGACATGGCTGTCCTCCATGGTTTCTCGGCATATGGCTGCCGAAGCCGTGACGTGCACTACGGGGTGCGGCGCCTCCAGTGCCGACGTTGTTTCGGTATCCCTACTAGACCTACCTGTTCCTGCACAGCGAGGGCAAGCTCCTTATGTCCATCTGTGACCAATCTGTCCGATGTTCGGCTACCGGTAGGGCCGTCGAAGGCGTAGGGTTGCGAACCGCTCGACGGGGGAAGCAGTGAAGGCCCTCACATGGATCAGAAGGGGTGTGCATGGACCGCGGGATGCCCGGCAGCACGAGCCAGGGTCGGCTGACGGTCGAGGTGCGGCACGAGGGGATCAGTGCCGTGGTGACCCCTGAAGGTGAGCTCGATCACCACACCGCCGAGCTGCTGCGCGAGCCGCTGGAGCGGAGTGTCGAGGAGGGCTACAACCGCCTCGTCGTGGACTGCTCGCGGCTCGAGTTCTGTGACTCGACAGGATTGAACGTACTGCTCGCCGCCCGCCTGAAGGCGGAGGAGGCCGACGGCGGCGTCCACCTGGCGGGGATGCTCCCCGTAGTGGCGCGCGTCTTCGAGATCACCGGCGCCAGCGCCGTCTTCACCGTGCACGAGACCCTCGAATCCGCGCTCCGGACCCCCTCGGGAACGGAACAGCAGCCCGAGTCGTAATCAGGGCGTTACGCGCATCACACAGGTCCGGCCGAATCCGTAAGTGTTCTCACGGTGCGTCCGGGCAGGAGTCCATCGAATCTGTCAGACATTCGTGTACAGCGCGTCACGGCTCCGCACTGCTGCGGGGTGGCGCGGGACGGCGAAACGCAACCGGTGATCGGTGAGGTGAACCACTGATGAGCACCACCCGGCCGCAACCGGCGGGCGACCGCGGTCCGGAGCCCGAGGGCACTCCGGCGACCGCGGGCCCGGGGTGCGGTGCCGCCGGGAGTGCTGACGCACGGGTGCGTACCGGTACGGACACGGGGCGTGAGCAGCTCCAGGGGGTCTCGGGCTCCGGGGCCGCCGGCACGTCCGCACCCGAACCCGAAGGGGGGAGTGGCGCCATGGGGACCGCTGCGGAGAGCACGGCCTCGGCCGCGGCAGGGGCCGCACGCCGGGCAGGGCAGCCGATGCGGCAGGTCCGCAGGCTGCGGCTGGTCGGCGCCAGCGGAGCCGTGCCGCGCGCCCGGGACTTCACCCGCCGGGCCCTCCAGGACTGGGGCTGGCTGCCCGCCGCCACCGCGGACCAGCGCGCGGCCGCCGAGGATGTCCTGCTCGTCGTCTCGGAGTTGGTCACCAACGCGTGCCTGCACGCCGACGGTCCCGAAGAGCTGCGGGTGGGCGCCAACGCGAAGGTGCTGCGCCTGGAGATCGTCGACCCGGGCAGCGGCTCCCCGTCCCCGCGCACCCCGCATCGCGCCGGACGGCCCGGCGGGCACGGGATGTTCATCGTCCAGCGGCTGTGCCTGGACTGGGGTGTCGTCCGCAATCCCGAGGGCTCCGGCAAGACCGTGTGGGCGGAGCTGGCCGCCCCGCACTGAAGCGGCCCGCTGCGGCCGTTGGCTCCTCGCTCTCCTCTCTTCCCGTCCGTCCGTGTCGAGCGGGCGGCCCGGTTCTCCGGTCCGTGCTGACGGGGCGTTCGTGTTTCCGCCTCCACTGTCCGGGCGCTCCGGCGCGGCCCCAGGAGCGGTTCTGCGCCGAACTGGCGGCCCCCGGCGGACTGTCGGCGCGATGGCTCTTCCCTCGGCAAGGGGCGGGGGCTACTGTCGGCGCGAATCTGATGTGTCGTCAGTAACTTGCGCGTCCGGATGAAGGGGGAACCCCCGTGTCCCACAGCAAGCAGCGCCGCACCCGCTCGGCCGCCGCCGCGGCGGTGGGAGCGGCCGTCGCCGGCTCGGCCGTCCTGCTGTCGGCCCCCGTCGCGAGCGCCACGACGGTCGATGTCGACTACCAGTGCAAGACCCCCATCGGGAACAAGGGCGCCGTCTCGCCCATCGACATCAAGGCCACCAAGAGCGGCGACGGTTACAAGCTCACGATGTCCTTCGAGAAGGGCGTCTCCTCCAGCCCCATCGAGCTGGGCAAAGGCGCGATGAAGCCCAGCGCCAAGATCAAGCTCGGCGGCGCCGAGACCGGCGACGTCGCAGTCAGCGGCCCCGCCAACGACAAGGCCATTCCGGCCAACACCCCCATCAAGATCCCCGACCTGTCCGGCACCTACACCCCCGAGAAGAGCGGCAAGGTCACCTTCACCGCCGGCATCCTCACCATCAAGGCGCTGGGCACCACCACCACCTGCACCCCGAAGAACGATCCCAAGCCCTCCCTCACCCTGGACGTGACCGCGGGCGGCAGCGGCGGTTCGGATGGCGGCGGCGCCTCCGGTGGTGACTCCGGCGGCGACTCCTCCGGTGGCGGGTCGACCGGCGGCGGGGACGCCTCCGGAGGCGCGGCGGCCGACGGCGGCGGCCAGAGCTCCGGCGGCGGCGAACTGCCCAAGACCGGCCCCACCGACTCCGCCGTCGCCCTCGGCACGCTGGGCGGCACTGTCCTGCTGGCCGGGGTCGGCGGAACGCTGTGGGTGACGCGGCGCAGGGCCGCGGTACGGACCTAGCCCGTGGTGGGCCGCACCCCGCCGCGCCGCGGCGCCCGTCCAGCACCGGAAGCCGCCCCCGGGCCCCGGGAGGTACCGGTCCCTCCGGGACCACCCGCCGCACCGGCCTGTCCGGAGCCCTGTGGCGCACCGCCGGCCCGGGAGGCCCGTGCCCCGGCCGCTCCGCCACCCCGTGCCGCAGCGGTCGCGCCCGTACCCCGCACCCCGCGGGCCCGGGCGCGTACCGTCCGGGCCCGCGGGGTGCTGGTCGGGGCGTCCGCGCTGCTCTTGCTGCTGAACGCGGGCGGTCCCGCCGCGGCGGCACCCGGTGCGGGCGCGGCGGAGCCGTGGTCGGCGGCGCCCGCCCCGCCCCAGGGCGCCCCGCGTGCGCAGGCGCGGACGTTCTTCTACCTGGAGGGGGCGCCCGGCGCCGTGCTCCGGGACTCCGTGGCCCTCACCAACGACGGCGACGCGCCCCGGACCCTGCGATTGCGCGGTGCGGACGCGCCCGGCGGCGACGGCGGTGGCCGCTCCGCGGAGCGGGACGCGGACGGCCCGGACCGCGGCCGCGACCCGGGCGCCTGGATCGCGCCGGCCCGGGACACCGTCGAGGTGCCGCCGCACACCCGTGCGGAGGTGCCGCTGAACGTGACCCTTCCTGGTGGCGCCGTGCCCGGCGATCACCCCGCCGCGCTCGTCGTGGACGACGGGAAGCGGACCGAGCGGGTGCGGATGCAGCTGCGGGTGAGCGGGCCGACGCTGGCCGCGCTCAGCGTCGAGGACGTCTCGGTTCGGGAGCGGCCCGACGGCTCCGCACGGATCGGCTACACCCTGGTCAACCGGGGCAACACGGTGCTGCGGCCCCGGCTGGCGGTCGGTGCCGAGGGCCTGTTCGGCAAGCTCCACCGGCGGCCTGCCCGGACCCTGCCGGTGGAGCTGCTTCCGGGGCGCCGCCTCACCCGCCACGAACGGTGGCCCGATCCGCCCGCGGCCGATCTGGCCGAGGTGCGGCTCACGGTGACGGCTGCGGGCGGAGCCCGGGATTCCGCCACCGCGTCCTACACCGCCGTGCCCTGGGTGCCGCTGCTGGGTGTGCTGTTCGTACTGGCCGGTGGAGGCCTCGGCTGGTTCGCGCGCACGCGCCGCCGTGTGCCACCGCGTCCCCCCGGGAACGCCGGGCGCGGCGAGGCGGCCCCCGCACCACCGTCCGCGCCGTCCTCCGCGTCGGCGGGCCCCGCGTCCGGAGAAGCGCAACCGCCTCCGGGCCCGGCGCCCGGAATCGCTCCGGGGGCTCGTACCCCGGCCCGGCGGCGGGACCCGCACCCACCTCCGGCACCGGCCTCGGGAGCGGCGACGTGAGGCTGACCGTCCGGTGGTCCACGGGCCTGGTGTGCGCCTTGGTGTGCTGCGCGGTCGCGGTCGCGGTCGCGGTCGCGGCGGTGGCGGTGGCGCCGGCCCGGTCCGCGACGCCGGTCCGCGCGGTGGCGGCCGAGGAGAAGCCGAGGATCACCCTCTCCCGCGAGGAGGCGGGGCAGGGGGCCCGGCTCACCGTCCGGGGCACCGGGTGGCGCCCCGACACGCTGCTCACCCTGCTGGTGTGCGGGCAGCGGGCCGTCGGCGGCACCAACGCCTGCGCCAACGCCGAGGGGCGGGCCGTGACCACGGACGCGGACGGCGGGTTCCGCGAGAAGATCCCCGTGGCCGAACCGCCGAAGCCGTGCCCGTGCGTGGTCCGGGCCAGTACGGTCACCGGCGCCTACGCGGCGGCGAACGCGGACTTCCGGGTCGCGGGCCATCCCGTGGCGCCGCTGCCCGAGAAGCGCGCGGGCGGACGGCTCACCGTGCTGGCGGCCCGGCTGGAGGGGGACAGCGGGCTGCTCAACTGGTTCGGCGCCCCCCAGCGCCGGAAGCTGGTGCTGACGGTCGGCAACGTGGGCTCCGACCGTGCCCGGGACCCGGTCTTCGAGGTGGGTTCCGCGCACGGCGTGCTGGCCCCCGAGTGGGAGCGCCAGCGGTGGCGCGGCACGATCGACCCGGGCCGCAAGGCGCGGGTCGAGCTGACGGTCGAACTGGCCGCGGGCGCCCACGGCGCGTACACGGCCGCGGCCAGGCGCGACGGACGGGTGCTGACCGAACAGCCCTGGAACGTGGGCCGCCCGTGGGGCGTGACCCTCTTCTGGGCGCTGCTGTGCCTGGTGGTACCCCTGCTGGTGTTCCGGCTGGGGATGCTGATCGTCGACCGGGTCCGTCCGCGGCGGCCGGCGCCCCCGGCGGAGCGGACTCGCGGAACGGCGGACACCTCCCGCGGTCTCCCCTGGTTCACCCCCGACGCGGTCGCCGCACCGCCCCCCGCTGGGCCGGGCACCGCCGCCCCGCACCCGGGCGAGCCCGGCGCCGAGGAGCGGTCCGGACGGGGGGCCGGAGGTCCGTACGGCCGGGACACCGAGGAGCGGTCCGGCCGGGGTGCCGGGACGGTGAGGGGCGACGCCGGGCCGAACGCGGCTGAGCAACCGTAGACGACCGGCCTCGTCGGCCCGCCTCGCGCCCGTATCACGGCCGGAGGCCGGGAGGCGCGATGTGGGCCGCGGCCCACCCGCCGACGGCCGCCTGCCGGGCCACTCGCCGTGGGCCGAGCCGGGCGGACCGCGTCCGAACGCCGTCGGACCCCGCCGCGCAGGTGCGACGGGGCCCGACGGGATCAGCAGGGGTCCGGCAGGCCGATGGGAGGCCGATGGGAGGCCGACGGGAGGCCGACGGGATCCGGTGCGGCCCGGCGGGGGCCGGACGTGGGGGACTACTGGGCTTCGTCCATCGTGGCCGCGATCTGCCGCCGGTACATGTAGATGGCGAAGCCCGCCAGGGCGGAGAGGGTGGCCTCGACGGCGACGACGCCGGTGGTGCTGAGGTCGGCGCCGCCGATGGACAGCAGGCCGGTGATGCTGTCGCCCGCCGTCACGGCGAGGAACCAGACCCCCATGAGTTGGCTCGCGTACTTGGCGGGGGCCAGCTTGGTGGTCACCGACAGGCCCACCGGCGAGAGGCACAGCTCCGCGATCGTGTGCAGCAGGAAGATGAGGACCAGCCACATCGGGCTCACCTTCGTCCCGCCGGAGGCCATGCCCATCGGGATGACGAAGACGAAGAACGACAGGCCCATCACGACCAGCGAGAAGCCGAACTTCACGGTGGTCGACGGCTCCTTGCCGCGCCGGTTCAGCGACAGCCACAGCGCGGCGAAGAGCGGCGCGAGCAGAATGATGAAGAGCGGGTTGATCGACTGGAACCAGGTCGAGGGGAAGTGCCAGCCCAGCACCTGCGTGGTGGTCTTGGCGTCGCCGAAGGCCTGCACGGTCGAGGCGCCCTGGTCGTAGATCATCCAGAAGATCGCCGCGGCGGCGAAGAACCAGATGTAGCCGGTCATCCGGCCCTGCTCGGCCCGGGTGAGGTCCTTGTCGCGCTTGATCCGCACCAGCATGCCGAGCGGGATGAGCAGGCCCAGGACGGTGAGCGGGACCATCGCCCAGTTGAGGGTGAAGGTGCCGGTGGCCACCACGACGCCGTAGAAGAGGACGGCGACGATCAGCCACAGCAGCGCCTTGCGCAGCACGGCCGACTTCTCCTGCACCGAGAGCGGCGAGGGGATCTGGCTGCTGCGGGGGTCCAGGTGGCGCGAGCCGACGAGGAACTGGATCAGGCCCAGTCCCATTCCGACGGCGGCCATGCCGAAGCCCAGGTGCCAGTTGACGGTCTGGCCGACGGTGCCGATGGCGAACGGGGCGAGGAAGGAGCCCGCGTTGATGCCCATGTAGAAGACCGTGAAGCCGCCGTCCCGCCGCGGGTCGTCGGGGCCGTTGTACAGGTCGCCGACCATCTTGGAGATGTTGGCCTTCAGCAGTCCGGAGCCGGTGGCCACGCACGCGAGGCCGACGAAGAAGGCTCCCTCGCCCGGCACGGCCAGGGTGAGGTGGCCGAGCATGATGATCCCGGCGCCGACGGTGACCGTTTTGCGGGGGCCCCAGAGCCGGTCGCCGAACCAGCCGCCCGGCATGGTCAGCAGGTAGACCATGGCGTTGTAGACGGAGTAGATCGCGGTGGCGGTCGCCAGGTCCATGGCGAGGCCGCCGCCTTGGTGGCCCGCGCCGCCCTCGCCCGCGTCGGGCCCGCCGGCCACGAGGTAGACGACGAGCAGGGCGCGAAGGCCGTAGAAGCTGAAGCGCTCCCACATCTCCGTCATGAAGAGTGTGGCCAGACCTCGTGGGTGGCCGAAGAAGGTCCTGCCGCCGGTGTTGCCGGGGGCGTCCTTCGTCAGGCTGGGCGCCATAATCGGTGTTCCTTGCCGTTGCGCTGCGGGGCCGCGCTGACCAGCGGCGTTGCTCGCAAGCGGGGCCCGTACACGGAGAAAGGACCCCTGGCCGTGGTGCTGTGGCGCCAGGAGTCCTCGACGTTCACTACTTAAGTGCATTCACCATAGGTCACCGTCCGCGGCACGAGGGAAGGGCTTGCGAGACAGATCACAGGTGAACCGTGCAACCTTCCCGCTGTTTCGACGGTGTCGTGTTCATATCACCTGGGGATCGACAGTGGCGGCGGAGGGAACGCACCATGTCCCCACTCGCGCTCTGCCACGCGGATTACCATCGGTGCATGACCCGTGTACTGCTCGCCGAGGATGACGCATCGATCTCGGAGCCCCTGGCCCGCGCCCTGCGCCGGGAGGGATACGAGGTCGAGGTCCGCGAGGACGGCCCCGCCGCGCTCGACGCGGGGCTGAGCGAGGGAATCGACCTCGTCGTGCTCGACCTGGGGCTGCCCGGCATGGACGGCCTGGAGGTGTGCCGCAGGCTGCGCAACGAGGGCCACGCCTTCCCCGTCCTCGTGCTGACCGCGCGCGCCGACGAGGTGGACACCGTCGTCGGCCTCGACGCGGGTGCCGACGACTACGTCACCAAGCCCTTCCGGCTCGCCGAGCTGCTCGCGCGCGTCCGCGCCCTGCTGCGCCGCGGAACGCCCGCCGAGCCCGCCCAGCCCCCCGCCACCCACGGCGTACGGATCGACGTCGAGTCCCACCGCGCCTGGATGGGCGAGGAGGAACTCCAGCTCACCGCGAAGGAGTTCGATCTGCTGCGGGTGCTGGTGCGGGACGCGGGCCGGGTCGTCACCCGCGACCAGCTCATGCGCGAGGTGTGGGACACCACGTGGTGGTCCTCGACCAAGACGCTCGACATGCACATCTCCTGGCTGCGCAAGAAACTCGGCGACGACGCGGCAAACCCGCGCTACATCGCCACGGTCCGGGGCGTCGGCTTCCGCTTCGAGAAGAGCTGAGACTCCCGGACCGCGCGGGGAGCAGAGGCCCGCCGGGAGGAGCCGTCCCGGGCCCCTCCGGGCGGGCCGGCAGAAGCCCCGACCCGGAAGACACGCCCGCACACCGACCCCGGCCCCGGAAACAGCCAGGCCCCCCGGAAACAGCCAGGCCCCCGAAATCAGCCAGGCTCCGGAAACAGCTAGGAAAGAAGCCAGCACGTGCGCCGTCGGCTCATCCTGTCCATCCTCGCCGTCGTCCTGGTCGTCGTCGCGGTCTTCGGGATCTCGCTCGTCATCGTGGAGTCCCGCACGATCGAGAACAGCACCAAGGAGAACGTCCGCTCCGAGGCGGTCCGGCTGGTCTCCACCGTGGAGAGTCGGCTGGTGGCCGGGGAGCGGGTGACCGAGGAGTCCATCGGCGTCACCACCTCCAAGGACCGCTACGTCCGCTACATCCGTGTCGAACTGCCCGGCCGGCGTCCCATCGAGGTCGGCGACAAGCCCTCCGGCGAGGTCGTCGAGTCCCGGCAGACCGGTGCGCACGGCGAACGCATCACGGTCCAGGCGTCCCGGTCGGCGGTGCGTGCCGAGGTCGGCCGTACGCTGCTGATCATCCTCGCGGTCGCGCTGCTGGCCGTGATCGCCGCCGCCGTGCTCGCGGTCCGCCAGGCGCACCGCGTCGCGGCCCCGCTCACCGACCTGGCCGAGACCGCCGAGCGCCTCGGCTCCGGCGACCCGCGCCCCCGGCACCGGCGCTACGGGGTACCGGAGCTGGACCGGGTCGCGGACGTGCTGGACGGCAGCGCGGACCGGATCGGCCGGATGCTGACCGCCGAGCGCCGACTGGCGGCGGACGCCTCGCACCAGCTGCGGACGCCGCTGACCGCGCTGTCCATGCGGCTGGAGGAGATCATCACGATGGCCGAGGGCGACGAGCCCGAGGACCGCGCCGTGGTCAAGGAGGAGGCGACCATCGCGCTCGCCCAGGTGGAGCGGCTCACCGACGTGGTGCAGCGGCTGCTGACCAACTCCCGCGACCCGCGTACCGGCTCGGCGGTCAGCTTCGACCTGGACGAGGTGGTCAAGCAGCAGATAGAGGAGTGGAAGCCCGCCTACCGCAGCGCGGGCCGGGCCATCGTGCGCTCGGGCAAGACGGGGCTGCGGACCGTGGGCACGCCGGGTGCGGTGGCGCAGGTGCTGGCGACGCTGATCGAGAACTCGCTGATGCACGGCGCCGGGACGGTCGCGCTGCGCACCCGGGTGACCGGGAACCAGGTGGTCGTGGAGGTCACGGACGAGGGTCCCGGGGTGGACGAGGCGCTGGGCTCGCGCGTCTTCGAGCGGACGGTGAGCGGCCACAACTCCACCGGCCTGGGCCTCGCGGTGGCGCGGGACCTCGCGGAGGCGGACGGCGGGCGGCTGGAGCTACTTCAGCAGCTGCCGCCGGTCTTCGCGCTGTTCCTCAGCCGCGAGGCCGCCGACCTCGATGCGTCCGGCGCCGGCTGAGGCAGCCGGCCCGACGGCCAACCGGACTCCGGCCGGGTCCTCGTCCCGCAGCGCGGGCGCTTCCTCGTTCCGGATCGCCGGCGCATCGTCCCGCAGCACTGCCTCGCCGACCCCGGCCGCGCCCTCGCCGACCTCTGCGGCGCGGCCGTCCGCGGGGCGGCCCTGCTCCGGGGCGGGACCGTCGGTCGGCGGTCCCGCGGTGGGGGCCCCGCCGGTCCGCGCGGGCGCCTTGCTGCGCGCCCGGAAGACCCAGGTGCGGTACGCCCAGAAGCGGAAGGCGGTGCCGACGGCGAGTCCGATGACGTTCTTGGCGATGTTGTCCGCGAGCGTCGAGGTGTAGCCGAAGCCGTAGTGCGAGAGGGCGAGGATGCCGTTCTCCAGCACCAGCCCGGCCCCGCTGAAGAGGAAGAAGAGGACCGTCTCGCGGTGGATCCGGTTCTTGTCGGTGTGCCGGTAGGTCCAGTAGCGGTTGCCCAGGTAGTTGGTGCCGATCGCGACGACCTGCGCGATGACGCCGGAGCGGATGGGTGCGAGCTGGAACGTGTGGATGCACAGATTGAAGATCGCGACGTTCACCAGGAAGCCCAGCGCACCGACGGCGCCGAACTTGCCCAGTTCGCGCACAAGCCGTTCCAGTCCCGGGCGCATCGTGCGCCATTCACCCATAGCGATACTGCGCCCCGTTTCGGTCGGTGTCGAAGCTGCCCCATGCTAACCAGGCGTGCGTTCGCCCTGTAGGGCGATTGACGCACACAGGGGCGCCGAGGGTTGCGCCGCGGCGGCCGGTTTCCGGACGCGGTGCCGGCCGGTGAGCGGCCCGGTCACGGTCGGTCCACGACCGTGACCCGGAAGGTGACGTCCCGGACGGGGACCGTCCCGTCCGGGACGTCACCTTCCGGGCGCCCGGCCCCGCACCCGAAGCACTCCCGCAGTGTGAACTCCGTGCTGCCGTGCCGCTCGGCCCGGAAGGTGGACCAGCGCTCGCCGCGGTCGCCCGGCCGGTCCGGGGTGAAGCCGTGGCTGGTGGTGCTCAGCCGGGTGAGGATCCGCCGGTCGGGCCGTTTCCCGCGGACGACCCAGCCGTACCCCTCCGAGGGCCGGTAGGGGACCTTCAGTACGAACGTCTCGTGTGGGCCGACCCGCACCCGGGTCCGGTCGGTACCGAACTCGCGCGGCCGCGGGACGCCGGTCCCGCCGTCGCCACCACCGCTGCCACCGCTTCCGCCGCAGGCCGTGGCGGCCAGCAGGACGGACAGCGCCAGTGTGGCTGGTTTCATACGCCGCAATCCGGCCCCCGTTTTCCGCAGGTCCCTGTCAGGACCGACCGGCGCCGAGCATAGGGCAGCGGGGGTGCCGGGGCCCGGGCGGACCGGGCGCCCTCCGGTGCGCCGTACCCTGGAGCCGTGACATTCCCGGTGGTCGGCATGGTCGGCGGTGGCCAGCTCGCTCGTATGACCCACGAGGCGGGCATCCCGCTCGGCATCAGGTTCAAGCTCCTCTCCGATACGGCGCAGGACTCGGCGGCACAAGTCGTCAACGAAGTTGTCGTTGGCGACTACCGAGATCTGGACACGCTGCGGCGCTTCGCCGAAGGCTGCGACGTGATCACTTTCGATCACGAGCACGTGCCCACCGAGCACCTCCGCGCCCTTGAGGCGGACGGCATCCCCGTCCGTCCCGGGCCGGACGCGCTCGTGCACGCGCAGGACAAGGGCGTGATGCGCGCCCGGCTCGCCGAACTCGGTGTGCCCGCGCCGCGCAACCGCCTGGTGAGCGACGCCCGGGACGTCGCCGCCTTCGCCGCGGAGGGCGCGGCCCCCGGCACCGATGACGGCTTCCCCGTCGTCCTCAAGACGGTGCGCGGCGGCTACGACGGCAAGGGCGTGTGGGTCGTGCGCGGCGCCGACGACCCGAACGCGGCCGAACCCTTCAAGGCGGGCGTCCCCGTGCTGGCCGAGGAGAAGGTCGACTTCGCGCGGGAACTGGCGGCGAACGTCGTGCGCTCCCCGCACGGGCAGGCTGTCGCCTACCCGGTCGTGGAGTCCGTGCAGGTCGGCGGGGTCTGCGACACCGTGATCGCCCCCGCGCCGGAACTGGCCGAGGACCTCGCGCTGGGTGCCCAGCAGATCGCGCTGCAGGTCGCGCACGAACTGGGAGTCGTCGGGCACCTGGCCGTGGAGCTGTTCGAGACCGCCGACGGACGCCTGCTCGTCAACGAGCTGGCCATGCGGCCGCACAACTCCGGGCACTGGACCCAGGACGGCGCCGTCACCTCGCAGTTCGCCAACCACGTGCGCGCCGTGCTCGACCTGCCGCTGGGCGACCCGCGCTGCCGGGAGCGCTGGACGGTGATGGCCAATGTGCTGGGCGGCGACTACCCCGACATGTACGCGGCGTATCTGCACTGCATGGCCCGCGACCCGCAGCTGAAGATCCACATGTACGGGAAGGACGTGAAGCCCGGCCGCAAGGTGGGGCATGTCAACGTCTACGGTGACGATCTCGCCGAGGTGCGGGAGCGCGCCGCGCACGCCGCCGGATATCTGCGCGGCACCGTCGTGGAGTGAGCCCGTGGGCGTCGCGCACCGCAGGGCGGCGCGCGCGGCCGGCGAGCCGGTCCGGACCAGCTATCTAGGAGCCGTATGAGTACTGCTGCCAGCCCCCTCGTGGGGATCGTCATGGGGTCCGACTCGGACTGGCCCGTCATGGAGGGGGCCGCCAAGGCGCTGGAGGAGTTCTCGGTGCCCTACGAGGTGGACGTCGTCTCCGCGCACCGGATGCCCCGCGAGATGATCGCCTACGGCGAGGACGCCGCCGACCGCGGTCTGAAGGCGGTCATCGCGGGCGCGGGGGGCGCGGCGCACCTGCCGGGCATGCTCGCGTCGGTCACCCCGCTGCCGGTCATCGGCGTACCCGTACCGCTGAAGTACCTGGACGGCATGGACTCGCTGCTGTCCATCGTGCAGATGCCCGCGGGCGTCCCCGTCGCGACCGTCTCCGTCGGCGGAGCGCGCAACGCCGGGCTGCTCGCCGTGCGGATGCTCGCCGCGCACGACGGCGAACTGCGCGAGAAGATGCGCGACTTCCAGCAGGAGCTCAACGAGCAGGCCACCGAGAAGGGCAAGCGGCTGCGGGCCAAGGCCGCCGGGGAAACCGGGTTCGGCTTCGGCCAGGCGGGAGGCAACCGGTGACGCGGCCCGACAGCCCCCGCCTGGAACACGCCCGCGCGCTGCTGACCGAGCACCCCGTCGTGGACGGACACAACGACCTGCCCTGGGCGCTGCGCGAACAGGCGCACTACGACCTGGACAAGCTCGACATCGCACTCGACCAGCGCGAGAAGCTGCACACCGACCTGGCGCGGCTGCGCGCGGGCGGGGTCGGGGCGCAGTTCTGGTCCGTCTACGTACCCGGCGAGCTGACCGGGGACGATGCGGTGAGCGCCACCCTGGAGCAGATCGACGCCGTACGGCTGCTGGCGGCGCGCTACCCGCAGGACCTCCAACTGGCCTTCACCGCCGAGGACGTGGAGGCGGCGCACGCGCAGCGGCGCATCGCCTCGCTGATGGGCGCCGAGGGCGGGCACTCCATCAACAACTCGCTGGCCGCGCTGCGCGCCCTCTACCAGCTCGGGGTGCGCTATCTGACGCTCACCCACAACAACTCGCTGGACTGGGCCGACTCCGCCACCGACGAGCCGCGTGCGGGCGGCCTGAGCTGCTTCGGCGAGGAAGTCGTCCGGGAGATGAACCGGCTCGGCATGCTGGTGGACCTCTCGCACGTGGCGGCCGAGACGATGCGCGACGCGCTGCGGGTCACCGAGGCGCCCGTCATCTTCTCGCACTCCTCCGCGCGCGCTGTCTGCGACCACCCGCGCAACATCCCGGACGACGTGCTCGCCCAGCTCCCCGCCAACGGGGGCGTGGCGATGGCCACTTTCGTGCCCAAGTTCATCCTCCCCGAGGCGGTGGCCTGGACCCGGGCGGCCGACGAGAACATGCGTGCGCACGGCCTCGACCACCTCGACCTGTCCGACGAGGGCCGCGCGGTGCAGCGCGAGTTCGAGCGCGCCAACCCGCGGCCGATCCCGGACGCGAGCACCGTGGCCGACCACCTCGACCACATGCGCGAGGTCGCGGGCATCGACCACATCGGCATCGGCGGCGACTTCGACGGCACCGCCTTCACCCCGGCCCAGCTCTCAGATGTGGCCGGCTACCCGCACCTGGTGGCCGAGCTGCTGGACCGCAACTGGTCCGCGGCCGATCTGGCCAAGCTGACCTGGTCCAACGCCCTGCGTGTGCTGCGTGAGGCGGAGGAGGCGGCCAGGACGCTGCAGTCGCAGCGCGGGCCCTCCATCGCCACGATCGACCAGTTGGACGGCGCCCGGCGCACGGGCTGACCGGTCGGCGAACAGGCCGGCGAACAGGCCGGCGAAGAGGCCGCCGCTGGTTCCGCGGGCCGGTCCGCAACGAGCCGCAGGGCGGACCCCTTTCGAGCCCGGCGTGAGCGGTCGTGACCGCGCCCCGGGGCCCGTGAGCGTCGGCGTGTCCGCTCCGGGCGTCTGCTCGGGCACCGTCTCCAGGCCACGCGGTGGCCGGAGTCCGGGCAGGCCACGACCGCCACCGGCAGCGCCGGAAGGGCTGCTGCGACCTGGCGTGAGCACGACCGCGGGCGCGCGCCGGGTGCGCAGCGGAACGGGCCGGGTCCGGGGGAAGCACCAGGTGCTGCCCCCGGACCCGGCCCGGAACCGGTCTCCCGGACGCCGCCGACCCGCGGAAACCGCTACGCCGCCGACCCGCGGAAACCCCTACGGCAGGTTCCGCGCCATCACGATGCGCTGCACCTGGTTGGTGCCCTCGTAGATCTGGGTGATCTTCGCGTCCCGCATCATCCGCTCGACGGGGTAGTCGCGGGTGTAGCCGTAGCCGCCGAGGAGCTGGACGGCGTCGGTGGTGATCTCCATGGCGGCGTCCGAGGCGTAGCACTTGGCGGCGGCGCCGAAGAAGGTCAGGTCCTCCTTCTCGCTGCCTTCCGAGACCCGCTCGGAGCGGGCGGCGGCCGCGTAGGTGAGCTGCCGGGCGGCCTCGATCTTCATGGCCATGTCGGCCAGCATGAACTGCACACCCTGGAAGTCGCCGATGGGCTTGCCGAACTGCTTGCGCTCCTGGACGTACCCCTTCGCGTAGTCCAGCGCCCCCTGGGCGATACCCAGGGCCTGCGCGGCGATGGTGATGCGGGTGTGGTCGAGGGTCTTCATGGCGGTGGCGAAGCCGGTGCCCTCGTCGCCGATCATCCGGTCGGCCGGGATGCGCACGTTGTCCAGGTAGACCTCCCGGGTGGGGGAGCCCTTGATGCCCAGCTTCTTCTCCGGGGCGCCGAAGGAGACGCCCGGGTCGTCCTTCTCCACCACGAACGCGGAGATCCCCTTGGTGCGCTTCTCGGCGTCGGTGACGGCCATCACCGTGTAGTAGTCGGAGACCCCGGCGTTGGTGATCCAGCGCTTGACGCCGTCGAGGACCCAGTGGTCGCCGTCCCGCACGGCCTTGGTCTTCATGCCGCCCGCGTCGGAACCGGCGTCCGGCTCGCTCAGGCAGTAGGAGAACATCGCGTCGCCCTTGGCCAGCGGCGTCAGGAAGCGCTTCTTGAGCTCCTCCGAGGCGGAGAGGATCACCGGCAGCGAGCCGAGCTTGTTGACGGCCGGGATGAGGGAGGAGGAGCCGCAGACCCGGGCGACCTCCTCGATGACGATGACGGTGGCCAGCGCGTCGGCCCCGGCGCCGCCGTAGGCCTCGGGTACGTGCACCGCGTGCAGGTCGTTGGCGACCAGGGCGTCCCGGGCCTCCTGCGGGAACCGCGCCTCCTCGTCCACTTCGGCGGCGTGCGGCGCGATCTTCGCCTCGGCGAGCGCGCGCACCGAGTCGCGGAGCATCTCGTGCTCCTCGGACGGCCGGTAGAGGTCGAAATCAGACGCCAAGGTGTCTCACTCCTTCGAGAGGATGCGGAATGCCTGGGGTGCCACGGGCTGCTGGATTGCCTCGGTTGTCGTGCCGGGTGCCCCGGGATTGCTAATTACCGTTAAGTAACCTCAATTTTAGTGGCCGACGGCCCCTCGGGGGTACGTGAGGTTCGCGACAGGAGGGGTCCCGTTATGCTCGCGGACAGCGTTCTGCCGTCCCAAGGAGCTCATCGCATGGCCTCGCCCAAGATCACCGTGATCGGCCTCGGCTATCTCGGCGCCACCCACGCGGCCGCCATGGCCGAACTGGGGTTCGAGGTGCTGGGGCTGGACGTCGTCCCGGAGAAGATGCGCAAGCTGGAGCAGGGGCAGGCGCCCATGTTCGAGCCGGGCCTGGAGGAGCTGCTGCGCGCACACGTCGCCGGGGTCGAGGGCTCCACCGGCCGACTGCGCTTCACCGACTCCTGGGAGGAGCTGGGCGCCTTCGGCGACGTGCACTTCCTGTGCGTCAACACCCCGCAGAAGCACGGCGAGTTCGCCTGCGACATGAGCTACGTCGAGCGCGCCGTCGACTCCCTCGCGCCGCATCTGCACGGACCCGCGCTCGTCGTCGGCAAGTCCACCGTCCCGGTCGGCAGCGCCGAGCGGCTCGCGACCCGGATCGCCGAGCTGGCGCCCGCCGGGCAGGAGGCCGAGCTGGCCTGGAACCCCGAGTTCCTGCGCGAGAGCTTCGCCGTCAAGGACACCCTCCACCCCGACCGCATCGTCGTCGGGGTCGGCGGTCCGCGGGGCGAGGGGCTGCTGCGCGAGGTGTACGCGCAGCCGGTCGCCGAGGGGACCCCCTTCCTGGTGACCGACTTCCCCACCGCCGAGCTGGTCAAGACCGCCGCCAACTCCTTCCTGGCCACGAAGATCTCCTTCATCAACGCCATGGCCGAGGTCTGCGAGGCGGCGGGCGGCGACGTGGTCAAGCTCGCCGAGGCCATCGGCCACGACGACCGCATCGGCCACAAGTTCCTCCGGGCCGGGATCGGCTTCGGCGGCGGCTGCCTGCCCAAGGACATCCGTGCCTTCATGGCCCGCGCCGGCGAGCTGGGCGCCTCCGAGGCGCTCACCTTCCTGCGCGAGGTCGACTCCATCAACATGCGGCGCCGCGCCCAGATGGTCGAGCTGGCCCGGGACGCGCTGGGCGGGGTGCTGCTCGGCAAGCGGATCGCCGTGCTGGGCGCCACCTTCAAACCCGACTCCGACGACGTACGCGACTCGCCCGCGCTCAACGTCGCCGGGCAGCTGCATCTCCAGGGCGCCCAGGTGACGGTCTACGACCCGAAGGGCATGGAGAACGCGCGGGCCGTCTTCCCCACGCTGGGCTACGCGGACAGCGCGCTGGACGCCGCACGCGGTGCCGATGTGGTGTTGCATCTGACGGAGTGGCGGGAGTTCAAGGAGCTCGACCCCGCCGTGCTGGGCGACGTCGTCGCCTCCCGTCACCTCCTCGACGGCCGCAACACCCTGGACTCCGCGCTCTGGCGCAAGTCCGGCTGGCTCTTCCGCGCACTCGGCCGCCCCACCGCGTGACGCCGGGGCCCACCACGGGGCCTCGGCCTGACCGCCCCCGGCCGACCCGGCGAACCCGTACGCCACGGCACTGGCCCTCCGTGGGCTACGGTCGGCCGTCCGCTGTCCTGAGGAAACGGGTCACCGCATCCACATAGTCCCTCGGGTGGGTCACGTGAGGGATGTGCCCAGCCCCTTCGAAGGTGTGCACCTGCGCCTGCGGCAAGGCGTCGGCGATCCGGGCGGTGACCGTGGCGAACCAGGGCGGGCTCGCCGTGCCCCCTGTCACCAGTGCGGGCCCGGTGAACTGCGAGAGGGCCGTGAGGTCCAGCGCCGCCCAGCCGGGATCCTTCTGCTCGTCGAGGAAGGTGGGCGCATTGCGCAGAAAGGTCTCACGCACCTGTTCCGGGAGCTGCTCCCAGGCGCCGGGTCCGAGGGCGACCTCTTCGACGAACAGGCGGGCACCGGCCTGCGTCTCACCCGCGCGCAAGTGGGCGAGGACAGAGCCGATCTTCTGGTCGGTGGCGTCCATGAGCGGCCGGAGTTCGGGTTCTCCGGTGACAATGCCCGCCAGCGGCGGCTCGTGGGCGATGAGGCCCCGGAAGAGTTCAGGGCGTCGGGTGGCCAGCCCCAGGGCGATCGAGGCGCCGAAGGAGTTTCCCGCGACATACGCCGGCCCGAATCCCAGCTCGTCCATCAGCGCGCCCAGGTCGTCCTCGTCCTCGGTGCGGGAGCCCTGCCTCGCCGGGCGCTCGCTCCGGCTGTGGCCGCGCCGGTCGTAGACGAGCACCCGGTACTCCTGGGCCAGGTCCGGCAGGACCTGTTCCCAGCTGCGGTGATCAGCCCACGAGCCGTGTACCAGCACCAGCGGATCGCCGGTGCCGACCGTCTCGTAGAAGAGGCCGACGCCGTTGACACGCACACCTGCCATACCCGTCCTCCTTGCCTGACCGCACCACCGCGTGCCGGGGTCGCTCTTGCATTTAGCCAGCCCATGCCCCGGTGGGCACCCCGGCCGCAGAAGGGACGGGACCGGACGGCGTAAAGCCACGGCGGGCCCAAGCCCTCCGGCCCGAGCCGGTGAACCGACGCGGTCACCGCACTAGGAGCTGCGCCGGGCGCGGTAGGTGCGCATCTTGGCGCGGCTCCCGCAGACGGCCATGCTGCACCAGCGGCTGCGGCCGGCGGGGCTGCGGTCGTAGTAGGCCCAGCGGCAGTCGTGCGCCTCGCACGCCTTCAGCCGCTGCCAGGTGCCCTCGCCCGCCGCGGTGGCGATCCGGGCGGCCAGGTGAGCGGTGAGGGCGGGAAGGCCCGTGAGGCCGGATACGGGGTGCAGCGCGGCCTCACCGCGGGAGCCGAGCCGCAGCGCGAGCGGGGCCGCGCTCAGCAGCCGCTCCAGGGATTCGGCCGCCTCCGGCGGGATCGCCGCGCCCGTGTGGGCCGTACAGGCCGCGCGCAGCGCCTCCCGGAGCTCGCGCAGCTCCGCCAGGTCGGCCGGGCCGAGGCGGTACCGCGCCAGCCCGTGGTCGTCGGCGAACCGGGCCAGGTCCGCCGGGGAGGCCAGCTCGTCGGTGCCGGATTCGATGTCGAGGGTGTTCACCAACTCCTGCACCAGACGGAGGGGCTCCGGCGCTTCTCTGTCTCCCACTCTTGTGACGTTACCGGTCTTCATCCATCATGGGGTAACCCAGGCTGTTACCCCATGCAGCCTTCTGGCAGTAACGGCGGGCGGCGGTCGAGGCGGCGGTCGCCGAACAGCGGAGATGAGGAATCACGATGGCCATCCCCACGATGGGCGTAGTCGTACTCGACTGCCCCGACCCCCTGCGCCTGGCGGACTTCTACGCCCGGATGCTGGGCTGGAAGGTGGATCCGGGCGGCGACAGCACGTGGGCCGAGGTGCTGGACACCGACGGCCGCAGGCGGCTGGCGTTCCAGGAGGCGTCCGGATTCGTCCCGCCGCAGTGGCCGAGCGGGGAGCACTCCCAGCAGCTCCACCTCGACCTGGACGTGCCGCGGGCCCACCTGGAGGAAGCCGAGCGGGAGGTGCTGGCGCTGGGCGCCCGGCTCATCCAGGGAGACGCGGACGGCGCTCGGGATTTCCGCGTCTACCTCGACCCGGCGGGGCACCCCTTCTGCCTGTGCCTGTGCGACCACTGAGCGGCTGGGTGGGCCAGCACTGAGCGGTCGGGTGGGCGAGCACTGAGCCGTCCGTCGAGTGGGAGCCCGCCCCGCGTGGTGCGGAACGACCGCGGCCAGGCCCCCTGCCGGGAGCCTGGCCGTCCTGCGTGCCGCGGGGGTGGCCGCCTCGGCGACCACCTCAGGGGGTGTGTCTCAGCGGTCGGAGGTCACCGTCACCTTCTCGTCGTTGTTGAGCTGGCCGACGAGCTTCTTGACCTTGGCCTCGTCCCACTGCAGATTGCCGTTCGGCGTCGAACCGGAGATCGGCATGTTCATGGAGGTGCCCTCGCCGCCGGAGACGCCCTTCATCGCCCAGAACATCGAGGCGACGTTCCACAGGCTCATGTCCTTGTCCACCTTGAGGGTGTCCAGACCCGCGCCCATCGTCGGGTAGAGCTTGAACGGGTTGAGCACGGTGCCGGGGGTCGCGGCCTGGTTCGCCAGCGCGGCGAGGAACTTCTGCTGGTTCTTGGTGCGGTCCAGGTCGCTGCCGGGCAGCGCGTACCGGGTGCGGACGAAGGCGAGCGCCTCCCGGCCGTCGAGGGTCTGCTTGCCCTTCTCGAAGTCGGCGCCGGACTTCTTGTCCTTGATGTCGCGGGGGATGTCCATCTCCACGCCGCCGACCGCGTCCACGATCTTGGCGAAGCCGCCGAAGCCGATTTCCGCGTAGTGGTCGATCCGCAGCCCGGTGTTGTGCTCGACGGTCCGGACGAGGAGCGTGGGGCCGTCCTCGGCGTAGGTCGCGTTGATCTTCGTGTGGCGGTGCTGGGCCGGGTACTTCTTGCCGGATTCGGAGCCGGTGTAGGAGGGCACCTCGACGTTCGAGTCGCGGGGCAGCGAGATCATGGTGTTCCCGTTGCTGCCGACGTGCAGGATCATGATCGAGTCGGTGCGGCCACCGTCGGTGGGCCCGCCGGTGTGCAGGTTCTGCCGCTCCTCGTCGCTCATGCCCTCGCGGCTGTCCGAGCCGACGATCAGATAGTTGGTCCCGTCGCCCGCGTCGGGGCGGTCCTCGACGATGCTGAGGTCCACCTCGCGGCGCAGCTTGGAGTCCGCCCAGAAGTAGGTGCCGACCGACCACACCAGCAGGACGACGACCAGGGTGAGCAGTGTCCACTTGGTGCGACGGCGCCAGTCCGGGCGGGGGCGGCCGTCGTAGTCGCCGCCGCCGCGGCCGCCGCCGTAGACCTGGCCCTCGCTGTAGCCGGAGTCGTAGCCGTCCTGCGGTTGTCCGTAGCGCGCGTCGTGGCCGCCCGGGCCGTACCCGGGGCCGCCCTGCCCGGAGCCCCGGGTCTGCGGGGGCACGCCGGGGGCCGATGTGTGGGGCATGACACGTGTGGGGTCGGGCCGGGGCGCGCCGCGGCCACGACCTTCCCGGCCCCGCGAGCTGTCGGTCCAACCATCGGGCCACTGATTCATGTCCCGCAGTGTGCCTGCACTCCGGGGGAGGAACACAGGCCGGGTACCACTTCGGGGGGAGGCTGTAGCAGTTCTGATGCAGAATGCCGGTTTCTGAGGGGCTTCCTCCGCGCGCATAAGGTGGTGCACATGACCCACCAGGCGCACACGGCGCACAGCGAGCTCCCCGGCAAGCCGACGGCCGCCTCCCGTACCACCCTCTCCCACATCATGACCGCGGGTGACACCAACCTGCTCGGGACCGTGCACGGTGGGGTGATCATGAAGCTGGCCGACGACGCGGCCGGGGCCGTGGCCGGGCGCCACTCGGAGGGCCCGGCCGTCACCGCCTCCATGGACGAGATGGTCTTCCTGGAACCGGTCAGAGTGGGCGACCTCGTCCATGTGAAGGCCCAGGTCAACTGGGTCGGACGGACCTCCATGGAGGTCGGTGTGCGGGTGCTGGCGGAGCGCTGGAACGAGTCGACGCCCGCCACCCAGGTCGGCTCCGCGTATCTCGTCTTCGCGGCGATCGACGAGGACGGCAAGCCGCGTTCCGTGCCGCCGGTGATCCCGGAGACCGAGAAGGACCGGCGCCGCTACCAGGAGGCGCAGATCCGCCGGACCCACCGGCTGGCCCGCCGCCGCGCCATCAAGGAGCTGCGCGCCAGCCGCTCCCCGGACTGAGTCCGACGCCGGTACGCGCGCGGGCACCGACCCCGGGCCGCGGGCTCAGCCGCAGTCGGCCTCGTCCCCGCGCATCGGAGCCTCGTCCGGGGTGCCGTGCGCGGCCGGGGCGCGCACGGGCCTCACGCGCTGGTCCGGGGCGCCGACCGTGACCTTCATCCGCGCTCCGCGGTGCGGGTCCTTCACCAGCTTCGCCCCCGGCAGCGCCGCGGCCAGGGAACGCGCCGAGCGGTCCCAGCGCGGGTCGTAGGCGATGGTCGTCCGGGCGTGCTCGGCGTGCTCGGCGTGCTCGGCGTGCCGGGCGTTGGAGGGCGCGCCGGTGGTGGCGAAACCGGTGCCGCGCAGCTCCCGGTCGATCCGCGCCCCGAGTCCCCGGCGGCCCGTGGCGTTCGCGACCTCGACGCGGACGTCGCGCGGGGCCACCTCGACCCGCGGTCCCCCGTCCCGGTCGGAGCCCCCGCCGTCGGAGCCGTCCCGCTCGGATGCGTCCGCATCGGATGCCGCCGGACCGGATGCCGCCGGGTCGGGTTCGGCCGGTGCGGAGAGCGGCCGGTCCGCGCGCAGCGCCGCGAACAGCTTCGCGGCCCTGGACCGATCCCACTCGACGGTGGAGCCCAGTCCGGGCACCCGGTGGTCGACGTCGGACAGCGGCACCGAGGCGAACTCCGAGGAGGCGAGGCTGAAGCCGCGCATCGCCCGGCCCAGCGCCATCATCTGCTCGGTACCGAATCCGGGGTCGGCGCGTACCGACTCCAGCAGGGTGGCGGCCACCGTGTTGAAGCGCACGGGGTTCATCAGGACCCCGGTGTCCGTGGCCCGGGAGATGACCGAGGCGAGGAAGTGCTGCTGCCGCTTCATCCGGCTCAGGTCCGAGCCCCCGTCCAGGTGCCGCGCCCGGACGTACTGCAGCGCCTGGCCGCCGTTCAGCTTGGTGGTGCCCTTGGGCAGGTCGAGCCCCGAGTAGCTGTCCTTGAGCGGCTCGGTGGTGCAGACCGGAACGCCGCCCAGGACGTCCACCGTGCTCATGAAGCTGGTGAAGTCGACCTCCAGGTAGTGGTCGACGTGCACGTCGGTGAGCTTCTCCACCGCCCGCACGGTCAGCGGGGCGCCGCCGGCGGTGTAGGCGGCGTTCAGCTTGGCCGGCCGCGCGGCCACCCGCTTGCCGGTGGCGCGGTCCTTGTGCGGCGGGAGCTTGGTGTAGGTGTCGCGGGGGAGGCTGACGACGGTGGCCCGGTCCCGGTCGCCGGAGAGATGCACCAGCAGCATCGTGTCCGTGCAGTCGCAGGCCGAGCCGCCCAGGTTGTACCGCTCCTTCTGGGTCGCCGAGATCCCGTCCCGCCGGTCCGTTCCGACGACGAGGAAGTTGACGCCGTTGTCGCCCTTGGGGCGGCTGTCGGTGTCGAGGTCGTCGAACGGGTCGACTCTGCGCACGTCCTCGCTCAGCCCGGTCACCATGGCGTGGCCGACCCCGCCGGCGGCCAGCAGCAGCACGGAGGCGCCCGTGGCGATCCGCAGGCCCCAGCGCGGGCCCGGACGGCTCCAGCTCGGGCGGCGGCGGCCCCCGCGGCGGCTCCTGCCGGGACTCTTGCGGGTTCCCTTGGTGCTGCCGTGACTTCCATGGGGACTGCCAGGAGGGGAGGAGGCGCGTCGAGGCAAGGGTGGCCGCCTTCCGCGAGAGAAGAACAGGAACAATACCTAGAGTGACAATACGGTGACGTGAAGTTCCCACACTGTATGCCGGTACGATCTCCGGATCGTGCGTACACGCCGTCCCGTTCCGGGAGCCGCCTTCCGCGGGGCGCATGCGTACGGACCGTTCGCCCGATCGCGGTAACGTGAGCGCCGTGACTCGCGAGAACCGACGTCCTTCCGCGGACGAAGCCCCGCCCCCCGTTTCCGTGATCATGCCGGTACTCGACGAGGAACGGCACCTGCGCAGCTCTGTGCGGCACATCCTGGAGCAGCGCTACGAGGGTGAGCTGGAGGTGATCATCGCGCTGGGCCCGTCCACGGACCGCACGGACGAGATCGCCGCCGAGCTGGTCGCCGAGGACCCCCGCGTACGCACGGTGCCCAATCCCACGGGCCGCACCCCCGCGGGGCTGAACGCCGCCATCGGGGCGTCCCGGCATCCGGTGGTGGTGCGGGTCGACGGGCACGGCATGCTCTCCGCCGACTACATCGCCACCGCCGTGCGGCTGCTGGAGGAGACCGGTGCGGCCAACGTCGGCGGCATCATGCACGCCGAGGGCGAGAACGCCTGGGAGCACGCCGTCGCCGCCGCGATGACCTCGAGGATCGGGGTGGGCAACGCCGCCTTCCACACCGGTGGCGCCGCCGGCGAGGCGGAGACGGTCTACCTGGGGGTCTTCCGCCGCGAGGTGCTGGAGCAGCAGGGCGGGTACAACGAGGAGTTCATCCGCGCCCAGGACTGGGAGCTGAACTTCCGCATCCGCTCCGCGGGCGGGCTGATCTGGTTCTCGCCCGAGCTGCGGGTCTCCTACCGCCCCCGGCCCAGCGTGCGCGCTCTGGCCAAGCAGTACCGCAACTACGGCCGCTGGCGGCATGTCGTCGCCCGCTACCACGCGGGCTCCATCAACCTGCGCTACCTGGCCCCGCCGGTCGCCCTGTGCGCCGTCGCTGCGGGCCTGGTGGCCGGTGCCGCCCTCACGCCCTGGGCGCTGGTGGTGCCCGGCGGCTACCTGGCGGCCATAGCGGCCGGTTCGCTGCCCGCGGGCCGGGGCCTCCCGCTCGCGGCGCGTGCGCAGATCCCCGTCGCGCTCGCCACCATGCACATGTCCTGGGGCTGGGGCTTTCTGACCAGCCCGAAGAAGCTGGCCCGCAAGGTCATCGCCAGCCGCCGCGAGCCGGTGCCGGCGACGCGGTAGCGGGGCCGCGAGCGGCCGCGGCCCGGTCGTCCAGCGCACAGTAAGGGGCGCCCTCCACAGGAGGGCGCCCCTTACTCGTGTCCGGCGTCCGGCGTCCGGCGTGCGGTGTCAGGTCCTCATCACGCGGTCCTGTGTCAGGACCCCACCACGTTCAGGGCCTCACCACGTGTAGTTCGGGTTGACGTCCATGCACGCCTTCTTGTCGTCGCCCCGCAGCGCGTCCGCGCTCTCGGGCGCCTTGTGGTGGCCCTTGTCCGCGTCTCCGCCGCCGTCGCTCTCCGGGTAGCTCGCGCCCTCCCGCCAGTCGGCGCCGATCACGAGGGTGACCTGCTGCACGCCGGTGGAGTGCTTCACCAGCCGCTCGGGGATACCGAGCGCCTCGGCGACGGCCAGCGCGTCGCCGCGCAGCTCCTCGCGCGGGTAGCGAATGGTGGTGTCGGCCCGCGACTGGGGCGTCGGGTCGGCCGCGGCCTTGCCGAAGCCCTCGCGGGTCAGGGTCTGCGCGACCTGGCCCGCCCGGCCGGTGACCGGCCGCTGGAGTGAGGTGCCGGTCCCGTTCATCACACTGACCGGGATGTCGGCCTTCGGCTGGGACGGTTCGGTCGGCTGCGCGGACCTGCTGGCCTCCGCCTTCTTCTTGTCCTTGCCGTCGAGCGCCACATCGTTGCGTACGAGGGAGAAGACCTGGTCCGCGTCGTCCTTCTTCGGGACGACGTAGCTGCCGCCGCCGCCGTACTCCCACGGCATGGTGGCCATGGTGATCCGCTTGGTCGGCACCTGCTTGAGGTCGTTGCCCAGGTCGTAGAGCTTCTTGACCGTGCCGATCCCCTTGTCGACGGTGAGCGCCTTGGTGGCGGACTCCGCCAGGCCGCGCAGCTTGCCCGGGTCGCTCAGCTTCGTCCCGGCCTTGAGCTGGCGCACCATCGCGTTCATGTACATGTGCTGGGCCTTGGCACGCCCTATGTCCGTGCCGTCGCCGAAGCCGTGCCGGGTCCGCAGCCAGCTCAGCGCCTGCTCGCCCTTGATGACCGAGGTGCCCTTCTCCAGCTTCAGCTTCGACTTCGGGTCGTGCACGTTCTCCTTGACGCAGACCGGGACGCCGCCGACCGCGTCGGCCATGGAGACCACACCCGAGAAGTCGATCATCATGAAGTGGTCGACCGGGATGCCGGTCATCTCTTCCCAGGTCGCCACGGTGCACCCGGGGCCGCCGTGCTGGAGGCTGGTGTTGATCTTGTCCGTGGTCGTCGGATAGACCTTCCCGTCGTCCGGGTCGGTGCACTTGGGAATCGTCGTCCTGGTGTCCCGCGGTACGGAGACGACGGACATGTTGCTGCGGTCCGCGGAGACGTGCAGCAGCATCTGCACGTCCGCCAGCGGCGGCCGGTCGCGGTCGGCGCGGGAGCCGCCGAGCCGGACGTTCTCCTCGGAGGCCCGCGAGTCGGAGCCCAGCAGCAGGATGTTCAGCGGGGTCTGCCCCGCGGCGTTCGGGTCCGAGTGGTGGAGCTTGTTGTCCCCGAGGTTGAGGTCGTCCTTGCTCAGGTTGCCGTTGAGGTGCTGGTAGTAGAAGTAGCCCGCTGCCGCGGTCGCGAGTATGAGCACCGAGAGGACGGCCGCGGACCAGCGCAGCACGCGGCGGCCGCGGCTCCGCCGCGGGGCGCCGTTCACCGCCGGACCCTCGCCACCCGCTCCGGAGGCGCCGCCGCCGTCCGGTCCGCTCCCTCCGCCGCCGGCACCGGACGCGGGTGCGGCACCGGGTGCGGATACGGCGGCGGAGGCGTGCCCGCCACGGGAGCCGGGCTCCGCCGGGTGCTCTCCGTACAGGCTCTCGTCCCAACCGCGGTCGGCGGCGGTGGGAGCGCCGCGCTGCGTCTCTCCGCCGCCGTCGGTGTCGTGGTGCCGCACGGGACCTCCCGGGGGTGTTCATGTCGTGCTGCCCCCGGGCGTCCGGTGGGACGTGCCGGAGCGGTCTGCGTCATTTCGCGCACACGTTCTTGTCGTTGGCGTTGACCTTGTCGACCCCGGACGGTGCCTTGTCGGGAGCCCCGACCGACTCGCCCGCGGCGGTGAAGTCCTTGCCGAGGGTCAGCTTCATGCTGGGACCCGCTCCCTCGGTCTTCTTCAGGGCCGAGGCCGGCAGCTTCAGCATGTCGGCCAGCCTGGCGGCCGCGCCCTCCTGGGAGGGGGCGAATTCCAGCCGCGTCCTGGAGAGCTGCTGCGGTGCGTTGCCGCCGGAGACCGCCTTGCCCGCGCCCTTGTTCACCAGCCACTCCACCGTCCCGGCCGCCGCCCCCGAGGGGCCGCCGCCGTTGAGCACGGAGACGTCGACCTCGGACGCCGGGGCCTTCTCCACCTTCGGCTTCGCCGACTTCTTCTTCTTGTTCTTCCCGGTCAGGGATTTGTCCTCCTGGACCATCTTGAACAGGGGGTCGGCCTTGCCCTGGTTCAGGAGGACGGTGGCCTTGTCGTTCGGGTTGTCGACGACCGGGACCGTGGCGAAGGTGATGTTCTTGATGTCGACCCGCTTGAGGTCGTTCGCCAGGTCCATCAGCTTCTTGACGCTGCCGATGCCGAGGTCCACGGTCAGGGCCTTGGTCGCGGCGTCGCTCAGCTTGAACAGCTTGGAGGGGCTGCTGAGGGTGCCCCCGGACTTCATCTTGCGGATCATCGAGCTGAGGAACTGCTGCTGCAGCTTGATCCGGTCCAGGTCACTGCCGAAGCCCACCGCGTGCCGGGTCCGTACGAACGCGAGCGCCTGCTCGCCCTGGACGGTGTGCTTGCCCGCCTTCAGCTTCAGATGCGACTTGGGGTCGTTTATCGCCTTCTTGGTGCAGACCTCGACGCCGCCGACCGCCGTCGAGAGCTCCTTGACGGCGTTGAAGTCGGCCATCATGAAGTGGTCGATCTTCACCCCGACCAATTCCTCGACCGTGTTCCAGGTGCAGGTCGGGTCCCTGTCCTTCTGGCCGAGGCTGGTGTTGAAGCGGACGTTCTGGTCCCCCCGGATGACCTTGGTGGAACCGTTCTCCTCCTTGGTCTTGCAGTCCGGGATGTCAGTGATCATGTCGCGCGGGATGGACAGCGCGGTGGCGTTGGAGCGGTCCTCGGACACATGGAAGAGGAAGGTGGTGTCGGCGTGGCCGACGCTTCCCGCATCGCCGTAGCCCGTGTTGCCCTTGCCCTCGCGGGCGTCGGTGCCGATCACCAGGATGTTGACCGGGCCGTCCTTCACCGCGGGGTTGTTCCGGCCGACATCGACCTTGTTGATGTTGCCGTTGAGCCGCTGGTACCAGACGACGCCGCCGACGCAGCCCGCGACCATCAGGAGGCCGATCGTGCCGCCGCCGATGCGCAGCACCTTCTGCTTCCGGGAGAGCTGACGCTTGGCCTTCCGGCGCCCCCGGCCGCCGCCCTTGCCCGGTGCCTCGCCGGAACCGGCCCGCTCGGAGGCGCGGGCCCGGCGCTGGGCGGGCAGCCGTGCCTCGGCCCGCCGCGCGGAGCGGGACCCGGTGCCGTCGCCGCCCTCACCCGTACGGGAGCGCGGGCGGTCCCCACCGGAGCCCTCGGACCGCCTTCCGTGGTCGGCGGGCGTGTCCGTGCTCTCGTCCGGGGAGGCGCTTCTCTGGCGCGGTGCGGAAGTGCGGCGGGAACCGGGCCGACGGGGAGAGTCGTCGGCGTCGGGGTTCAGTCGCAGTTCGTAGCTGCCGGTGTCCGGGTTGAACACCCACTGATCCGCGGGATCGACATTCCCCGCGTGCCCACGGCCTTGCGCGTCCACGATTGCGTAAGTCCTCCATAGAACCGGCTGCTGATGCCGCCCCGGGGCCGACCGGAGCGCTCACACTATCCGGCAGGTTCCGCGGCCAGCGACGGCGGTGACAAGTTCTGTGCAGCCGGAAACGGTCAATTCGCCTCAATCTCAGCGTGCTGTGTTCGCGCAGATGTCCAGGTCCGCCGTCGTCCCGCGGTACGACCCGCCCGCCTTCTCCTTTCCGTCCTTCTTCTCCGTTCCGCCTCCTCCGACGGCCACCGGGCTGTCCTCGCGCAGCTTGGTGAAGAGCTCGTCGGCGGCGGGCTGTACCAGCTCATCCCGATTGATGTCCAGTTTGTACGACTGCCGGGGCACCGTAAGGAAACGGATGTGGTCTTCCGGGATATCGCGTACGCTCCGCACCAGTTCGTACAGTTCGGAGAGGGAATCAAGGCCGGAATCCGCGGTCAGCGACGAGGTCGCGGCATCCAGTACGGGATAGGCGCGCGTGGGGTTCAACAGAACTCCTTTGCTGCGCACCTTCTTCACCAGAGATCCCAGAAATCGTTGCTGGCGTTCGATGCGCTGGGTGTCGCTGCCGTTTCCCAGACCGTGCCGGGCGCGGACGTAGCCGAGCGCGTCCTCCCCGTCGAGGGTCTGCCGCCCGGCGGGCAGATCGAGCTTCGCCTCCCGGTCGTGCACCGGCTCCGCCAGGCAGACCTCCACCCCGTCCACCGCGTCCACCAGCTTCTTGAAGCCGTTGAAGTCCACGACCAGGTGGTGGTCGACGCGGATGCCGGTCAGCTTCTCCACCGTGCGGATGGTGCAGGCCGCGCCGCCCCGCTGGAACGCCCAGTTGAACTGTGCGAACTGCGGGGCGGTGGTGGAGCCGTCCGGCTTCCGGCAGTCGGGGATGTCCACCATCAGGTCCCGCGGTATCGACATCCCCGTCGCGCCGCGCCCGTCGGCGGCTATGTGCAGCAGGATCGCGGTGTCCGAGCGCTGGCTGCCCTCGTCGTGCCCGTAGGCGCCGTTGCCGTCGCCGCGGTTGTCCGAGCCGAGGACGAGGATGTTGCGCGCCTCCTGGGTGCCGCGCACCGGAGTGGGCCGCTCCTTCTCGTAGGGCGCCAGTGCCTGCGCGGTACCCGCGTCGGTGCGGATGTTGCCGTCCAGCTTCCGATAGAGGGACCAGCTGGTCGCCGCGGAGGCCAGGACGAGCACTGCGGCGCCCAGCGCTGCCCAGCGGGGCCAGCGACGCCGGCGCGTCCGGATGGAAGCCGTACTGGACGCGCCGGAATCGGCATCGGTGGTGCCCGGATCGGTCACGAGTGTTCATCCCTCGGGTGGCGGCGACACCGGCGCACGCGGAGTACAAGGCGTACACCCGCAGGGGTGCGCCGGTCATGAAGACAGACGCTCGAATCACTCGCAAGGTTGTACGGACCATCCGGCTCAGGTGTCCCGGGAGGGGCCGGGCCGGGTGCTCAGTCGGCGGTGTGCGTCACCCGCTCGTCTTCCGCGCGCTGCCGGCGGGCGGCGGCGTCCAGCTGCCCGGCGCGGGGTGCGAGCACCACCGATCCGCCCACGGCCAGCGGTGCCAGCAGCCCCGCGCTGAGTCCGTCCCAGCCGTCCCACGGCAGCGCGGACAGCAGCCGGGCGCCGGGCTCCAGTCCCCGCGCGGCGGCGTCGGCCCGGGCGCGCTCCACGACCTGCGCGCCCGTCAGCTCGCCGCCGTCGGGCAGCGCCAGGCTCGCGGCGTCCGCGTCCACGGGTGCGTACGGGGCGAAGTGGTCGCCCTGGCCCGGCACCTCCACCGCGTAGTCGGCGAACCCCTCCGGCAGCTGGGGGAAGCGCCCGCCCATGGGGCGCAGGCTGAGCGCCACCCGCTCCCCGGAGCAGCCGCGGGCCGCCTCCAGGGTGTCCGGTCCCGTCACCACCAGGTCGGCGCGGGCGGCGTCGCCGCCGAGGTCGGCCACGACTCCCACCGAGGAACAGGCCAGCAGCCAGACCGCCGTCTGCCAGTGCGCCGGGAGCAGCAGCGCAAGCCGGTCCCCGGGTTCGGCCGAGAACTCGTCCTGGAGCAGGTTCGCGGTCTTGGCCACCCAGTTGGCGAACGTCGCCACCGAGAGCTCGACGCGCTCGCCCGTGGCGTCGTCGTAGTAGGTCAGCAGGGGGCGTGCCGGGTCTGCGGAGAGGGCGGTCCGCAGCAGGTCGGCGGGGGTGCGGTCGGAGGCGTTCATTCCTGCAAGCGTACGCGGGCGCCCAACTGGCGGTGCGTCAATAGACGGCAATGATCATATATGTCCATGATCTGAAGTATGCGTGCGAATCGTGTTCAAACGGTCGGAGTCGTGAGTGCGGCCGCGCTGCTGCTGCCCCTCGCCCCCCTCACCCCTCTCGCCACGGCAGCGGCGGCGTCCCCGGCGTCTCCGGCGTTCCCGTCCTCGTCCTCCAAGGCGCCCGAGTCCCCCGCCGCCTCCGAGTCCTCCGCGGCCTCCGCGGCCTCCGAGTCCTCCGCGGCCTCCGAGTCCTCCGCCGCCGCCGGATCCGCGGTCCCGGGCCGCACCCAGTCGCTCTCCTTCGACGGGGCTCCCGAGGGAGAGTCCGGCACCCGCGCGGCGGAATCACCCGAAGCCGGGGTGCGGGTCCCTGCCCGCACCGTCCGCCCGTACTCCCTCCTGGGTGTGGTCTGGGACGGAGCCGGCACCCCGCTGCGCGGGCGTGTGCAAGTCCGCACCCGCGACGCGGACTCCGGACACTGGTCGGCGTGGCGGCACCTGGAGAACCATCCCGTCGACGCCCGGCGAGGCGGCGCCCGCGGACCGGCCCGCGGCGCCACGGCTCCGCTGTGGGTCGGCTCCTCCGACGGCGTGGAGGCCCGGGTGCTGCCGGAGCGCACGGAGCACGGCGGGTCGCTGCCCGACGGGCTCCGCCTGGAACTGGTCGACCCGGGCCCCGACACGAGCCCGGACAGCCCGGACCAGGACAGGCAGCCGGACCAGTCCGCGGCCTCCGGTCAGTCCGCGGCCCCCGGCCCGGCGGAGGAGCCCGCGGGCGGTCAGCGGGACAGCGCGGCGGCAGGTGCGGCGGCGGAGGGGGCCGGAAGCGGTGCCGCGGGTGCGGAGCCCGCGGAGGCGGACTCCGCCGAGGGCGCCGACGGCGGGGTGCTGCCCGCCCTCTCCCGGGAGGCGACCCGCTCCCAGTACCCGGAAGCCGGGTCGTTCGCCGGGCCCCGCCCGCGCATCGTGACCCGCGCGGGCTGGGGCGCCGACGAGAAGCTGCGGGAGGCGGAGTTCCGCTACACCGACACCGTCAAGGCCGCCTTCGTGCACCACACGGCCATGACCAACGACTACGCGTGCGACCAGGCGCCCTCCATGATTCGTGCGATGTACCGCTACCACGTCAAGAGCAGCAAATGGCGGGACATCGGCTACAACTTCCTCGTGGACAAGTGCGGAACCATCTACGAGGGGCGGGCCGGAGGCGTGGCCAAGCCGGTGATGGGAGCCCATACTTACGGTTTCAACACCGACAGCACGGGCATCGCGGTCCTCGGCTCCTACGGCAAGCAGGAACCCTCCGAGCGCGCCGTGGACGCGCTCGCCCGGCTCACCGCGTGGAAGCTGGGACTCTTCGGCGCCGACCCGGCCGGCAAGACCTGGCTGACGTCCGGCGGCGGCAAGTTCAAGAAGGGGCGGAAGATCCACTTCCACACCGTTTCCGGGCACCGGGACGGGTTCGTCACCGAGTGTCCCGGCGACCGGCTGTACGCGAAGCTCGGCGCCGTCCGCAGCGCGGCGGCCCGGCTGCAGGGCCGCTGACTCGGCACCGGTCCGCTGGTCCGCCGGGGCGTCGGCCCGCGGTGGTTTCGCGGGGGCGGAGCAACCGCCGGGCCCCCGGTCGCGTCTGCCGGGGACGGTCGTACCGGGCCGCCCACGCGTCCGCACGCGTCTGCATAGACTGTCCGCCGGCCATCCGAAGGGCGGTCGGCGGACCCCGGCAGGAAGCAGAGACAACAGGTGACAGAAGCGATCCTTCTGGTCGGGGGCAAGGGCACCCGGCTGCGTCCGCTCACGGTGAACACCCCCAAGCCCATGGTCCCCGCCGCGGGTGTGCCCTTCCTCAGCCACCAGTTGGCCCGGGCCCGCGCCGCGGGCGTCGACCACGTGGTGATGGCCACCTCCTACCTCGCCGAGGTCTTCGAGCCGTACTTCGGCGACGGATCCCAACTGGGCCTGCACCTGGAGTACGTCACCGAGGAGGAGCCGCTGGGCACCGGCGGCGCCATCCGCAACGTCGCCTCCCGGCTGCACTCGGGCCCCGACGAGCCGGTACTCGTCTTCAACGGCGACATCCTCTCCGGCCTCGACATCCGGGCCCTGGTCGACGAGCACTCCCGGTCCGCGGCCGACGTCTCGCTGCACCTGACCCGGGTGACCGACCCGCGGGCCTTCGGGCTCGTCCCCACGGACGGCTCGGGACGCGTGACGGCCTTCCTGGAGAAGCCGCAGACGCCCGAGGAGATCGTCACCGACCAGATCAACGCGGGCGCCTACGTGTTCACCCGCTCGGTCATCGACACCATCCCCGCGGGACGCCCCGTCTCGGTGGAGCGCGAGACCTTCCCCGGGCTGCTGTCCGCCGGGGCGACGCTGCACGGCATGGTCGACTCCACCTACTGGCTCGACCTGGGCACCCCCGAGTCGTTCGTCCGCGGCTCCGCCGACCTCGTGCTGGGCCGCGCGCCCTCACCCGCCGTACCGGGCCGGTGCGGGGAGCGGCTGATCCTGGAGAGCGCCGACGTGGCGCAGGACGCCAAGCTCACCGGTGGCACCGTCGCCGGAGCGGGGGCCGCGGTCGGCTCCGGCGCCCGGATCGACGGCAGCGCCCTGCTGGACGGCGCGGTGGTGGCGCCCGGCGCCCGGATCCGCGACTCGCTGATCGGCGCGGGCGCCCGCATCGGCGCCGACACCGTGCTGGACGGTGCGGTCATCGGTGACGGAGCCGTCGTCGGCGAGGGCAACGAACTGCGCGGCGGCATCCGGGTGTGGTGCGACGCCCGGATACCGGCCGGGGCGGTGCGCTTCTCCTCGGACCAGTAGCCGCGGTCCTTTCCGGCGCTCCCGGGCCTCGTTCCGGCGCTCCTGGGCCGGGCAGCCCGCCGGTCGGGCCGTCGCCCGTGGGGCCGCCGCCCGGTCGGGCTGTCGGTGCCGGGCCGTAGTCTTGCTGCCCGTGTCACTCACCCGCTCCTGGACCCCGCCGGGCCCGTACGACCTGCACGGCAGCCTGCGCGTGCTGCGCCGAGGTCCGTACGACCCGACGTACCGCACCGAGGACGGTGCGATCTGGCGCGGCACCCGCACCCCCGACGGTCCCGCGGCGCTGCGGCTGTCCCAACAGCGGGAGGCCGCCGACGGCACCGTGTGCGCCGAGGCGTGGGGGCCGGGGGCCGGGTGGCTGCTGGACGGGCTGCCCGCGCTGCTCGGCGCCGAGGACGACCCGGCCGCCTTCGTCCCGCACCACGACATCGCCCGGGAGGCACACCGGCGCCACCCCGGACTGCGGCTCGTCCGCACGGGGCGGGTGCTGGAGTCCCTGATCCCCTCCGTGCTGGAGCAGAAGGTCACCGCCGAGGAGGCGTACCGCGCCTGGCGGCTGCTGGTCCGCAGATTCGGCGAGCGTGCCCCGGGTCCGCATCCACACCTGTGGGTGATGCCCCATCCGCGCGACTGGCTGCGCATCCCCTCCTGGGAGTGGCACCGCGCCGGGGTCGACCAGAAGCGCTCCGCCGCCGTGCTGCGCGCCCTCCAGCGGGCCGGCCGGATGGAGGAGGCGGCCCACCTGGGTCTGGACGCGGCACTGGCCCGGCTCCAGGCCATTCCGGGCATCGGCCCCTGGACGGCCGCCGAGGTCCTGCAGCGCTCGAACGGGGAACCGGACGCCGTCACGGTCGGGGACCTGCACCTGCCGGGTCAGATCGGCTATGCCCTCACCGGTGCCCGCGGCACCGACGACGACGGCATGCTGGAACTCCTGGCTCCCTACGAGGGGCAGCGGCACCGCGCCAGCCGGCTCATCCTGCTGGGCGGCCCGCGGATGCCGCGCCGCGCTCCCCGTTTCCCGGTGGGGAACATAGCGCCGCTGTAGGGGGCGCGGGCGCAGCGGTACCGGCGACACCGCAGGCGGCGGCGTCGCACGGCACGGTCCTCAGCGGGAGGTCACCGCTCGACGACGAAGTCGGCCACGGAGCGCGGCGGGCGCTCCCGGGGCGGCGCCGCCGGATGGCCGATGGCGACCGCGCCCATCGGGTCCCACCCCTCGGGCAGGTCCAGCACCTCGCGCACCACGTCCCGGCAGAACATCGTGGAGGAGATCCACGCGGACCCCAGCCGCTCCCCGGCCAGTGCGACGAGGAAGTTCTGGATGCCGGCGCCCGTCGCGACGACGAACATCTCCCGCTCGGCGGCGTTCCGCCGCGCGTCCGGGTAGGTGTGCGAGCCGTCCATCACCAGGCAGGGCACGGCCAGGCAGGGCGCGTTGCGCAGCACGTCGCCGCGTTTGACGCGCTTGGCGATGCTCTGCTCGCTCTTCTCGTCGCCGCGCAGGTCGGCGACCCAGGCGTCCCGCATGGCGTCCAGCAGCCGGATCCGTGACTCGGCGCTCTCCAGCAGCACGAACCGCCACGGCGTGGTGTGGTGCGGAGCCGGTGCGGTCACGGCGGCGGCGACCGCGCGCCGCACGGCCTGCCCGTCCACCGGCTCCGCGGTGAACTCCCGTACGGTGCGGCGCAGCGTCACCGCCTCGCGCACGGCCTCCGAGGTGCCCAGCCGGAACATGTCGGCGGCGGCGTCGCGCACCAGCGCCCGGGCTGTCGCCTCCTCCTCGGGTGCCTCGGGTGCCTCGGGTGCCTCGGGCGCCCCGGGGGACCCGGTGGCCGTCTCCGCGCTGCCGGGTGCGGGCCGCACGTGGTGGGCCAGTCCGCGCACCACCGCGACCGGCAGCCCGCTCGCCTTGCGCTTGACCAGTTCGCCCGCTCCCGCCAGTTCGTCGCCGACGGCGGTGACGGTCACGCCCAGCAGGTTGCCGTACATGTCGACGCCGCCGCGCAGGTCCTCCAGGACCCGCACCCCGGCCGCGCCGATCGCCACGTCGGTCTGGCCCTCGCGCCAGGGCCGCCCGAAGGTGTCGGTGACGACGACGCCGACGGTGACCCCCAGCGCCTCCCGCACCCCGTCCCGCAGTTGCCGGGCCGTCGCGTCCGGGTCCTCGGGCAGCAGCAGCACGGTGCCCTTGGGGGTGTTGGAGGCGTCGACCCCTGCTGCGGCCATCACGAAGCCGTGCCGGGACTCCACGATCCGGGCCGGGCCGCGCCGCGCGACGACCCGCACGGTCTCCGCGTCGATGGCGGCCTCGCGGTCGTCGGCCCGGACGATGCGGCCCTCGGCCTTGCTCACGATCTTCGAGGTGACGACGAGCACGTCGCCGTCCGCCAGCCCCCGCCCGCCGGGCGCGGCCGCCGCGTCGACCAGGAGCCGCACCAGGTCGTCGCCGGGGCGCACGTCCGGGATGCCGGGCAGCGCCCAGACCTCGTAGGAGGTGCCGGGGCCGCTTCCGTCCCGGTCCGCCTGCTCGGCTCTCGTCGCGAGACCGTCGGCCTCCGCGGGCGCCGTGGCCCGCGGGTACTGCTCCTGCCCGGGCGCTCCCGCCGTCACCGCCGTCACGCGCGCACCTCCTCCGCCAGCGCCAGCGCCTGCCGGGCCATCTCGGCGGTGCTCTCCTCGTCGCGCATCAGCAGCGGCACGGCGCGGCAGCGGATGCCCGCGTCCTCGACAGCCGCCACGGCGTCGGCGTCCGCGGTGTCGACGAGCCAGCCGTCCAGCAGCCCCGAGCCGTAGTGCGCGGCGACGGCCGCCGCCGTGGTCTCGACCCCCACGGCGGCCAGTACCTTGTCCGCCATGCCGTGCACGGGGGCGTTTCCGATGATGGGCGAGAGGCCGACGACCGGTACCCCGGCGTCCGCGATCGCCTCCCGGATGCCGGGGACGGCGAGGATCGTGCCCACGCTGACGACGGGGTTGGAGGGCGGGAAGACGACGGTGTCCGCCGCGGCGACGGCCTCCAGCACGCCCGGTGCGGGTTTGGCGGCGTCGGCGCCGACGGGTACCACGGCGTGCGCGTCCACGGAGGCCCGCAACCGCACCCAGTACTCCTGGAAGTGCACCGCCTTGCGTCCGGCCGTCCCGTCCCCGCCGTCCTCGCCCGCGGAGTCCCCGGCGTCGGGGTCGTCGATCAGCACATGGGTCTCGACCCGGTCGTCCGTCATCGGCAGCAGCCTCACCCCGGGCTGCCAGCGGGCGCAGAGCGCCTCGGTGACGGCGCTGAGCGGGTAGCCCGCGGAGATCATCTGGGTGCGGACGATGTGGGTGGCGAAATCCCGGTCGCCCAGCCCGAACCACTCGGGGCCCACGCCGTAGGCGGCCAGCTCCTCCTTCACGGCGAAGGTCTCGTCGGCCCGTCCCCAGCCCTGTTCCTCGTGGATGCCGCCCCCCAGGGTGTACATCACGGTGTCGAGGTCGGGGCAGACCTTCAGGCCGAACAGATGGATGTCGTCACCGGTGTTGCCGACGACGGTGATCTCCGCGTCGGGCACCGCGGACCGGAGCCCGCGCAGGAAACGGGCACCGCCGATGCCCCCGGCCAGAACCACAATGCGCTGCATGGGCACCAGTCTCGCAGCCCGGTGCCCGCCTCCGACATCAGGTGTCCCGCCCGGTGCCGAGCACCGCGTACCGGGCGTCAGGCCGGCGACTCCTGCGCCGGGTTCCGTACGGCGCCGGGGCCGCTGGAGCAGTGCTGGGGCATCTCGGTCAGTCCGGGTGCGTAGATGTGCGCACTCACGACGGGTTCCAGTCCGTCGTTGACCACTTCGTGCACATATCCGGGCGCGAAGACGCGCACCGCGCCGGCGCCGAGCACCCGGGTGCCGTGTCCGGTCGTGCCGCGTCCGCCTCCGGTCGTGCCGTACCCGTGTTCGGTCAGCTCGCCCGCGAGCACGCCGAACACGCCCGACGAGCGCCCGTGGTCGTGCCGGCCGCTGCCCTGCCCGGGCAGCCAGCTCAGCAGCCACATCTCGTAGCCGGGGCCGGTGCGCAGCCGGTGGTACCAGCGCAGGGTCGGGTCGTAGCGCACCAGCGGCGCCCAGGCGGCCCGGTCGGCGGCCAGTGCGCCGATCAGCCCGGCGAAGTCCGCGACGGTGGCCGGGTGCGCCGGGGGAGCGGGGAGCAGATGGGGGACGGCGAGCGGATCGCCCGCGATTTCGAGGTCGCTGTTCACGTGCGGAAGTGCCTTTGTGCGGGGCCGACCGGAGCCGGGCGGCGAGCGGAGCCGCACCCGGTGGGAGCCGGGGCGGCGGGGAGGAGGCGCGACAGGGCGCGCGGGGCGTGCGGAGGAGGTGATCGCACTCCGCCGGAGTGGCTGCTCGACGGCGGGTCGCGGGCGCTCGGATCAGCGGAGGCCGGACCTCAGCGACATCTCAGCAACAGGGCGTGTGGCAGCCGCGCGGACAGCGACAGCGGCGCGGCTCCAGGACGTGAGAGGCGGCACGGAGGAGCGCACGCGCACCTCCGGCAGACCGCATGGCGGGGGCGCCACGGGTCGTACGGGTCTCAGAGGTCACTGCCATGCGCTCCAGAACAGCGCCCCCGTGCCCCAGGTGTCAACCTGTTGTCGCGTTTGTGGCGAATGTTTCACCCCTTCCGGCTCCTTCGGTCGGCGAAAGGTTTGCGCCCACCCGCGCGGGAGACCTGGCGCAGTAGCCGCCCCTGCACGCCGTTGCGCCTTCGTGATCAGAGTGTGATCAGGGCCATCCGAGGGTTGGTGCGGAACGTGACCGCAGGTCATCGCGTTCTGAATACAGGAGTCGGGAAAACGCCCCGACTCCGGGCACGAGTGTCATATTTCGTAGTGATTTGAACACTTACTGCGAAAGCTTGGTTCCGCCGGGTGAATAACGGGCTCAATAGCAGATCTCGGCTTGACTGCCCCGGATCGGCACACTTGTAATTTCACTCGTGTCGTTCATGAGGGTTCGATAACGACAGCATCACGGGGTCGAAGAGACGGATCGAGGGGCGCACATGACCGAGCTGTTCCAACAACTGCTGGTCGAAGAGGCGGACGAGGAGCTGGGTTGGCAGGAGCGCGCCCTGTGCGCGCAGACCGACCCGGAGTCGTTCTTCCCCGAGAAGGGCGGATCCACCCGCGAAGCGAAAAAGGTCTGCCTCGCGTGTGAAGTCCGCTCCGAATGCCTCGAATACGCCCTCGCCAATGACGAGCGTTTCGGTATTTGGGGCGGCCTGTCCGAGCGCGAACGGCGCCGACTGAAGAAAGCCGCTGTCTGACCCGGCCGCGCGCCGGACCGTCGAACAGCCGCACCCAGGAAGGACCCGGGCGACCGGGCCGGGCCCGAGCACCGCTCGCGCCGGGCAATCGGCAGCCGGCCCCGGGCAGTTGCCCGGAGGCGCCGGGCGCGTGAGGGTGAGCCGTTAGTGTGGGGCCGTCCACGACGCACACCACCCTGGCAAGGGCGTGCGCTCACCGCTCCGATACGCGTCTTCCGGGGGCTTGCAGCCACACCGCGGCACCGCCGCGAGGCCCCGGCACCCCGGGGAGGGCCCCTACCTCGATGTCCGTGCACAGCCACATGGCGGCCCACTACGAGGCGGCCGCAGCAGGGTTGGCCACCTTGGAGCCGCCCGAGTCCCCCCGGCACGTCGTCACCGCCGTCCTCGTCGCCCACGACGGCGCCCGCTGGCTTCCCCGCGCACTGAGCGGACTGCTGGAGCAGCACCGCCCCGTGCAGAACATCATCGCGGCCGACACCGGCAGCGCGGACGACACCGCCCGGCTGCTGACCGACGCACTCGGCGCCGAGCGTGTCCTGCACATGGCGCGGCGCACCGGGTTCGGCACCGCCGTTGAGGAGGCCGCCCGCACCGCGCGCCGGCTCACCCCCGAGGACCTGCCGTATCTCAAGCGGCCCAGCGGCTGGGACCCGGTCAACCGCACCTGGCGCGACGATGCCTACGACCTGCCCGAGCTGCCCTACGGCGAGCCCGTGGAGTGGCTGTGGCTGCTGCACGACGACTGCGCCCCCGAACCGGACACCCTGGCCCAGCTCCTGCGGGTCGTCGACGCGGACCCGTCCGTCGGCATCGTCGGCCCCAAACTCCGCAGCTGGTACGACAAACGCCAGCTCCTGGAGGCCGGGGTCTCCCTCGCGCACAGCGGACGGCGCTGGACCGGCATCGAGCGCCGCGAGCAGGACCAGGGCCAACACGACCAGGTGCGCCCCGTGCTGGCCGTCTCCACCGCCGGCATGCTCATCCGCCGCGACGTCTTCGACCAGCTCGGCGGATTCGACCGCCGGCTGCCCCTGATGCGCGACGACGTCGACCTGTGCTGGCGCGCCCAGTCCGCCGGACACCGGGTGCTGACCGTCCCGGACGCCGTGCTGCGGCACGCCGAGGCCGCCTCCCGGGAACGCCGCCCCGTCGACTGCGTGGGGCGCTCCAGCAGCGGCGCCAGCCCGCACCGCGTGGACAAGGCGGGCGCCGTCTACACCCTGCTCGCCAACGTGCCCGGCACCCTGCTGCCGTGGGTGCTGCTGCGCCTCGTCGTCGGCACCGTGCTGCGCACCCTCGGCTACCTCATCGGCAAGGTGCCAGGACAAGCCCTGGACGAGATCACCGGCCTCTCCGGCACCCTGCTGCGCGGTGGCCGCATCCTGGCGGCGCGCCGCCGACGGGGCAGGCCCGCCGTGCCGTACAAGGAGCTGCGGCCACTCTTCCCGCCCCCCGGCGCCACCCTGCGGGCCACCCTCGAACAGGCCACCAGCAGCCTTCCCGGACGCCCCGAACCGGACTCCTCCGCCGCGGGCCGGCACGGCGCCGCCGAGTCGGGCCCCGGGGACGAGGACGCGGACTTCCTGGAGGTCGAACAGTTCGCGCGCCTCAAGCGGCTCGGACAAAAGCCCGGACCCGTCCTGTTCGCCATCCTGCTGCTCGTCTCCCTGGTGGCCTGCCGGGCCCTGCTGGGCGGCGGTGCGCTGGCGGGCGGTGCGCTGCTGCCCGCGCCCGACGGGGTCTCGGAGCTGTGGGCGCGCTACGCCGAGGGATGGCATCCGGTGGGAACCGGCGGCACCGTCCCGGCTCCCCCCTATCTCGCCGTCCTGGCCACGTTCGCCACCCTGCTGTTCGGCAGCACCGGATTCGCGCTGACCCTGCTGCTGGTCTGCTCGGTCCCGCTCGCCGGTCTCACCGCCTACTTCGCCTCCCGCCCCCTGGCCGACTCCCGCCTCGTGCGGGCCTGGGGAAGCGTCGCCTACGCCTTCCTGCCCGCCGCCACCGGCGCGCTCGCCCAGGGCCGCATCGGCACCGCCGTGCTCGCCGTACTCCTGCCGCTGCTGGCGCGGGCCGCCGTGGCGGCGAGCGGACTGCGCGGCAAGGGCGGCTGGCGCGCGGCCTGGGCCTACGCGCTGCTGCTGACGTTCACGACGGCGTTCACCCCCGTCGTGTGGCTGATCGCCGCAGTGCTGGCGCTCGCCGTGCTCGCCGTGCGCCGCGCGGACGGCGCCTCGCTCGGCGCACTCCTCGCCCGGCTGGCCGCCGTCCTGGTGACGCCGCTGGTGCTCCTCGCGCCGTGGTCGCTGTCGCTGTTCACCAGCCCCGCGCAGTTCCTGGGCGAGGCCGGTCTGGAGTACGGCACCGGCGCGGCCTCCGCGCTCGACCTGCTGACCCTCTCCCCGGGCGGCCCGGGGACCACGGACGGGCTGTTCCTCGTCGGCCTCGTCCTGGCCGGGCTCGCAGCCCTGCTGCGCAGCGAGCGGCGGCTCGCCGTGTCCGCCGCGTGGGCCGCCGCGCTGGCCGGGCTGCTGGCGGCAGCGGTGTCCAACGGCTCCGCCTGGGCCGGCCCCGCCACCCTCGTCTACGGGCTCGCGCTGCTGTGCGCCGCCGCGGTCGGTGCCGAGGGCGCCAAGGAGCGGGTGGCGGCGCAGAGCTTCGGCTGGCGCCAGCCCGCCGCCGCCCTGGTCGCCGCGGCCTGCGTGCTCGCGCCGCTGGTCGCCGCCGGGCAATGGATGCTGCGCGGCGCCGACGGCCCGCTCTCACGGCGCGACCCGGTGCAGGTGCCCGCGTTCGTCGCCGAGGAGAGCACCACCAGCGACCAGGCCCGCACCCTCGTCCTCGACCAGCCCGAGGGCGCCACGGGCGTCACCTACACGCTCACCCGCGGCGCGGGCGCCCGGCTGGGCGACGCCGATCTGGCGGCGGCCCAGGGCGACGACGGGCGCCTGGACGGAGTGGTCTCCAATCTGGTGGCCGGCTCCGGCGCCGACCAGACCAGCCAACTGGGCGGCTACGCGGTCCGGTACGTGCTGCTGCGGGACGGCGCCTCGCGCCGGGTGAGCCGCACCCTGGACGCCACGCCCGGACTGACCCGGCTCAGCCAGGAGGACGGCAGCGCGCTGTGGCGCGTCGACCGCCAGGTGTCGCGCGTCTCGATCGTCCCGGGCGACCCGGAGAACGGCGCGGGCGGCGCGGTGACCGCCCCGGTGGCCGTTCCGGCCGGTCCTGTCGCCTCGCACGCGACGCTGCCGTCCGGCCCCTCGGGGCGGGTGCTGCGGCTCGCGGACCGCGCCGCCGACGGCTGGCAGGCCACTCTCGACGGCAGCCCGCTCAAGAGCGTCACGGTGGACGGCTGGGCGCAGGGCTTCGAACTGCCGACCAAGGGCGGCAAGCTGGAACTCGACTACCGAGCGCCCCTCTCGCACACCGGGTGGGTGTGGACGCAGGGCTTCCTGCTGCTGGTCGTCGTCGTCCTGGCACTGCCGGGCCGACGGCGGGACGTGGACGACGACCTGCCCGAGACCGAGCCCGCGGCGCCGGATCCGTCCGCGGCGGGAGAGGGCCGCCGGGCCCGCAGACTCCGCGCCGCAGCCGAGGCCGCGCAGACGTCCCCCGCGCAGTCCGCGCAGGAGCAGCCCCCGGCGCCGCCCGAACCGGCGCCGCCGCAGGATCTGCCGCCGCAGCCGGAGTACGACCCCTACGGACAGCAGCAGCCGGTGCCGGAGCAGCCGGAGTACGACCCCTACGGACAGCAGCGGCCCTATGTGCCGCAGCAGTCCCCGTACGCGGACCCGGCGGGCTACGGACAGGCCGCTCCGTACGAGCAGTCCCCCTACGACGCCTACGGCGCGGCCCCCTATGGCCAGGTCCCGCAGCAGTCCTACGACCAGGGGCACCAGGAGCAGCAGTACTACGGCACCCAGCCCGGCTACGACGCCTACCAGCAGCAGTCCTACGAGGAATGGCAGGCCCAGCAGTACGCGGCCCAGCAGTACGCCGCGCCGTACGACCACCCGCAGGGCCATGACGGGACGGGTGCGCACGGCTACGACAGCAGGTACGGCAACGGCGACGGGAGCGAGCAGCAGTGAACCGCACAGTCCTCAGCGTCGGGGCGGTCGCCGTCGCGCTCGCCGCGGTGACCGGCGTCGCCGCGCTCACCGCCCCCGAGGAGGCGGCGAGCAGCGCCGAGAGCCTCGGGACGGCGGCCCGCAAGCCGGTCGAGCGCTCGACGCTGGTCTGCCCCTCCCCGAGCACGTCCGATGTCGCGGAGACCGCCTACGAGGCGTTCACGCCCAAGGGCGGCCCCGGCAAGAAGGGCAGCGCGGCCCTGTACGCGGCCGAGCGCGCCGACCCCCAGGACCCGGAGGACCCCGCCGACGGCAAGGACGGCAAGGACGGCAAGTCCGACTCCGAGGAATCCGACAAGGACAAGAACTCCGACAAGGAGAAGAACTCCGAGGAGGACAAGGGCTCCAAGGAGGATGCTGGAGGCGAGGACGGCGCGGGGAAGGGGAACGGCAAGCCCTTCCTCTCCCTCGGCAGCCCCGGCACCCCCGTCGCGGCCGAGACGGACGACCCCGGGGCTCCCGCGCTGACCGGCACCGCCGACGGCCCCTTCGCACCGGGCTGGACGGTGCAGCAGACGACGGCTGTCGCCGCCGGAGCGGGGCGCGGCCTGCAGGGCACGTCCTGCTCGGTGCCGGACACCTCGTTCTGGTTCCCGGGCGCCAGCACGGCCGAGGGGCGGCAGGACTACGTCCACCTCACCAACCCGGACAGCACCCCCGCGGTCGTCGACCTGGAGCTGTACGGCAAGGAGGGCAAGGAGAAGGCCGGACAGGGCAGCGGGGAGGGGATCACCGTCCCGCCGCACGCCACCGTTCCCGTCCTGCTGTCCACCCTGACCTCCGAACCGGTCACCAATGTGACGCTGCACGTGATCGCGCGGTCCGGCCGGGTGGGCGCCCAGATCCAGTCCTCGGACCGCAAGCTGGGCGGCGACTGGCTGGCGCCCGCCGCCGACCCGGCCCCCGGCCAGGTCCTCCCGGGCATCCCCGAGGACGCGACGGCGGTCCGGCTCTCGGTCCTCGCCCCCGGCGGCGCGGACGCGGACCTGAAGGTGCAGCTCGCGGGCAAGTCCGGGCGGATCAGCCCGGCCGGGCACGAGTCCCTGCACGTGAAGGCGGGCATGGTCACCACTGTCGACCTCAAGGGCCTGATCAAGGGCGAGTCCGGGTCGCTGGTGCTCTCCCCGGCCGAGGACGGCGAGGACGCCCCCGACGTGGTGGCGGCGGCGCGGGTGCTGCGCGGCAAGGGGAGCAAGCAGGAGACGGCGTTCGTCCCGGCGACGGCACCGGTGCAGAAGCGGGCCACCGCCGCCGGAAACACCGCGAGCGGAACCACTCTGGCGCTGACCGCGCCGGAGGGCGGCGCGAAGGTGCGGGTGACCGCGTCGCCGGGCAGCGGCGGCGGCAGCCCCAAGAGCACCACCGTCACGCTCAAGGCGCACACCACCAAGGCGTTCACCCCGCCCCGTCCCGCGGACGGCAAGGGCGGATACGCGGTGACGGTGGAGCGCCTCTCGGGCGGCCCGGTCTACGCCTCCCGCACGTTGGAGCACGAGCAGTCCGGCGTTACCGGGTTCACGGTGCAGACGCTCCCGGACGACCGGAGCACGGTCGCCGTACCGGAGTCGGCCCAGGACCTGTCGGTGCTCAACGACGACGAGTGAGCGCGCAGAGCGGACGGGGAGACCGGACGGGGCCGGACCGTCCGCTCCCGCCGGGGGTGCCTAATCCTGCCCGTAGCGGGGGTCCACCGACTCGGGTTCCAGGCCCAGCAGTTCGGCCACCTGCTCGACCACCACCTCGTGCACCAGGAGGGCCCGCTCGTCCCTGCTCCGGCTGCGGATCTCCACCGGGCGCCGGAAGACGATCACGCGGTCCGGGTGTTCGCCGCTGCCCTCGGCGACCCGGCCCAGCGGTACGGCGTCGTCCTCGTCGCGCACCTCCCCGTTGTCCGACCGCGGCACCTCCTGGACGGCGAACTCGACACCGGCCAGTTGCGGCCAGTGCCGCTCCAGGCGGGTCACCGAGTCGCGCACCAGGTCGTCGAACGCCTCTGCCCGGCTGATGGCGAGCGGTACTTGGGGAGGGGCGACGGGGCCGCGCATGCCGCGGCCGTGGCGGTCTCGGCGGCGCGGCCGGGAGCCGGCCCGGCGCGGCGGTACGGGGCTGTCCATCGCCCCCGAGCGTAGCCCGCCGCGGGGCCCGCGCGGGGCGCGACGGGCGGGTGCGGGCCGCCGCGCCCGCTTCGGCGGCCGGTGGCGCCGCGCCCCTCGCCGCCGGGTCGGCAGCCCATTCCGGCGGTACCGGCTTCGAAATCGGCTGTGACCAGGTGCGGAGCCCAGGCCGTACGCGGCCGCCGGGCGTGCGGACCGGCCGGGGGCGGGGGCGCCGAACCGCTCGGTCTGCCTTTCTGCAGATCAGACGTTTCCGGAGAACCCGGACGACACGGCAGAGTGACGTCCTGGCGAGTCGTCGCAGCCCGCTCAAGAGTGCGGTACGGTCCAACGCTGTGAGCCCTGTACGTCGCTGTTCGCGCACCGCTTGCGGTCGTCCCGCCGTCGCGACGCTGACGTACGTCTACGCGGACTCCACCGCCGTCCTGGGCCCCCTCGCCACCTACGCCGAGCCGCACTGCTACGACCTGTGCGCCGAGCACTCCGAGCGGCTCACCGCGCCGCGCGGCTGGGAGGTGGTCCGGCTGGCCGTCGACACGGCAGCGGCCCGCCCCAGCAGCGACGACCTGGAAGCCCTGGCCGACGCCGTGCGCGAGGCGGCCCGGACACCGCGCCCCGACCCGCGGGACCCGACCCCGCGCGACCGCCGGGGCGGGCCCGAGGCGGGCGACGCCGACGCGACGGAGGTCGCCCGGCGCGGCCATCTGAGGGTCCTGCGGTCCCCGGAGCCGTAGCGCACCGCGCTGCCGCACGGCGCCCTTCCGTGCCGCGGGTAGATTTGGGACCGTTTACGACCGACGACCCAGGAGAGGCTGGCCGTGGCTGATCTGTCTCAGATCGTGAAGGCGTACGACGTGCGCGGTGTGGTGCCGGACCAGTGGGACGAGGCGACAGCTGAGCTGTTCGGCGCCGCCTTCGTCCATGTCACCGGCGCATCGGCGCTCGTCGTCGGACACGACATGCGCCCCTCCTCGCCCGGTCTCGTCCGGGCGTTCGGCCGGGGTGCGGCCGGACAGGGCGCCGACGTCACCGAGATCGGCCTGTGCTCCACCGACGAGCTCTACTTCGCCAGCGGCAAACTCGGCCTGCCCGGCGCGATGTTCACCGCCAGCCACAACCCCGCCCGCTACAACGGCATCAAGATGTGCCGGGCCGGTGCGGCGCCGGTGGGCGAGGAGACCGGGCTGGCCGAGATCCGCTCCCTGGTGGAGGGGTGGGTCGTCGAGGGCGCACCCGCCTCCGACAAGCCTCAAGGCACCGTCACCCAGCGGGACATGCTCGCGGAGTACGCCGAGCACCTGCACTCCCTCGTCGACCTGTCGCACATCCGCCGGCTCAAGGTGGTGGTCGACGCGGGCAACGGGATGGGCGGTCTGACCGTTCCCTTCGTGCTGGCCGGGCTGCCGCTCGAAGTCCACGACATGTACTTCGAGCTGGACGGCACCTTCCCCAACCACGAGGCCAACCCGCTCGATCCGAAGAACATCGTCGACCTGCAGCGCCGGGTCCGCGAGGTCGGCGCCGACCTCGGCCTGGCCTTCGACGGCGACGCCGACCGCTGCTTCGTGGTGGACGAGAACGGCGACCCGGTCCCGCCGTCCGCGATCACAGCGCTGGTCGCCTCGCGCGAGCTGGCCAAGGCGCCCGGCTCCGCCGTCATCCACAACCTGATCACCTCCTGGTCCGTCCCGGAGGTGATCAGGGAGAGCGGCGGGCAGCCGGTCCGCACCCGCGTCGGCCACTCCTTCATCAAGGAGGAGATGGCCAGGACGGGTGCCATCTTCGGTGGCGAGCACTCGGCCCACTACTACTTCCGCGACTTCTGGAACGCCGACACCGGCATGCTCGCCGCCCTCCACGTGCTGGCCGCACTCGGCGGACAGGACGGCACCCTCTCCCGCCTCGTCGCCCACTACGACCGCTACGCCTCCTCCGGCGAGATCAACAGCACCGTCGAGGACCAGTTCAACCGCACGGCAGCAGTCAAGGCCGCCTTCGCGGGCCGCGAGAGCATCACCATGGACGAGCTGGACGGCCTCACCGTCACCGGCGTCAACTGGTGGTTCAACCTGCGCCCCTCCAACACCGAACCGCTGCTGCGGCTGAACGTGGAGGCCCGCGACGCCGCCACGGTCGAGCGGGTCCGCGACGAGGTGCTGGCCATCGTGCGGGCGGAGGGCGAGCGGACCCTCACGGTCTGACGGCCGCCCCCGGTACCGCCGACCGCACCCGGCGGTACCCTGACGGCACAGTCACCGCAGCCGCAGCCGCAGCCGCAGCCGCAGCCGCAGCCGCACACCGCACCTGGAGGAAGACATGCCGCTCGAAGCCGGACTCCTGGAGATCCTCGCCTGTCCGGCGTGCCACGCGCCGCTGCGTGAGGAGGGCGACGAACTGCAGTGCACCGGGGACGCGGAGTGCGGCCTGGCCTACCCCGTACGCGACGGCATCCCGGTGCTCCTGGTGGACGAGGCCCGCCGGCCCGCCTGAAGCGGCCCGTCGCGGCACCTGGCAACACATCGGCGCCTCCATCCGGGACGCGCCGCCGGAGCGCCGCACCCGCGGTGGCTGCCGCCACGCGCAGCACCGGAAGCCGATCGGAGGCACGGAAGATGCTCGACGAGACGCTCCTCGACGCCCCCGAGGACCTGGCCCGCGCCGACGCCCGCGGTCTGCTGCGCGGCGCCGCACAGGCCGGTGCGCACGTGCGCACCGGCATCCGGCAGGCAGCCGAGGCGGGCGTGGACACCCTCCGGCCGGAGGGCCGCCCCCGCGCCCTCCTGGTCGCCGGTCCGGGGTCCGCCCTCGCGTGCGTCACCGACCTGCTGGGCGCCCTCACCAACGGCTCCCTGCCCGTCACCGGCCTGCGCCCCACCGGTGCCCAGGCCGCCGGCGGCGCCCTGCGCTGGACGCTGCCCGGCTGGGCCGGGCCACTGGACCTGCTGCTGCTCGTCACCCCGGACGGCACCGAACCCGGCCTCACGGCGCTGCTCGACCAGGCGTACCGGCGCGGTTGCACCGTCGTCGCCGTCACCCCGCGCGGCACCCCGCTGGCCGACGCGCTCGGCGAGACCCGCGGCCTCACCCTGCCCCCGGCCCCGGCCCCGCACGGGGTCCACTCCTCCCTGGACCGCCCCGAGCATCCGCTGGACCCGGCAGCCCCCGCCGCTGCGCCGGGCGGCGGTCCCGGAACCTTCTGGAGCCTGCTCACCCCGCTGCTGCTGCTGTGCGACCGCCTCGGACTGACCCGCAGCGGCCCCGCGGAGCTCGCCGGGGTCGCCGACCGGCTGGACGAGGTCGCCGAACGCTGCGGACCCGCCGTCCCGACCTACAGCAACCCCGGCAAGACCCTGGCCGTCGAACTGGCGGGCTCGATACCGCTGCTGTGGAGCGAGGGCGGCGTCGCGGCCGCCGCGGCGCGGCACTGGTCCGCGGTCCTGGCCGGGCTCTGCGGCCGCCCCGCGCTCGCGGCGGGCCTGCCCGAGGCGCTGACGGCGCACGGGGCGCTGCTGACCGGCCCCTTCGCCCCGGCCTCCGGCCAGGACGACTTCTTCCGCGACCGGGTCGAGGACGAGCAGACGACCCGCGTCCGCGTCGTCCTGCTGCGCGAGGCGCCTCCCGGTGCCGACTCCGCGACCGTGCCGGCCCGCGACCTGGCCTACGCGCACGGAGCGGCACTCAGCGAGCTGGAACCGGCCGAGGGCAGCGGTCCGCTGGAGGCGGCCGCCGAACTGATCGCCACCGCCGATTTCGCCGCCGTTCACCTCACGCTCGCCGACAGCGACTCCCCTTGGGCAGGACGCGGCACTCGGGCGTGACGCGTCCCGGCGTGCCGCCGCGCCCACCGCACCCCGCACGGAACACCTCCCCGCAGGACAGGAACAGCACCTCTCATGGACCGTCTGGAGAACTCCGTCAGGCCGTACGCCTGGGGCTCCACCACCGCCCTCCCGGAACTGCTCGGCCAGGAGCCCACCGGCCGCCCGCAGGCCGAACTGTGGATGGGGGCGCACCCCGGCGCACCCTCCCGCATCGACCGGGGTGCCGGACCGCTCCCGCTGTCCGAGGTGATCGACGCCGCTCCGGAGCGCGAACTGGGCACCCCGACGGTGCGCACCCACGGCCCTCGGCTGCCCTTCCTGCTGAAGCTGCTGGCAGCCGCGGCCCCGCTCTCCCTCCAAGTGCACCCCGACAGCACGCAGGCTGCGCAGGGCTACGCCGACGAGGAGGCGCGCGGCATCCCGCTGGACGCGCCGGAGCGCAACTACAAGGACGACAGCCACAAGCCCGAACTCCTCTGCGCTCTCACCCCGTTCGAGGGACTGTGCGGATTCCGGCACCCCGAGGAGGCCGCCGCGCTGCTGGACGGACTCGGCGTGCCCGGACTGAAGCCGTACGTCGACATCCTGCACGCCCGCCCCGGTGACGAGGCCCTGCGCGAAGTGCTGTCCGCCCTGCTGACGGCGGACCGGGATGCGATGGCTGCCACCGTCGCCGCGGCCGCCGAAGCAGCTGCCGCGCGCCCCGAGTACGCGGTGTACGCGGACATCGCACACCACTACCCGGGCGACCCCGGAGTGCTCGCCGCGATGCTCCTCAACCACCTCGTGCTGCGCCCCGGGGAGGCGCTGTACCTGGCCGCCGGAGTGCCGCACGCCTACCTCAGCGGCCTCGGCGTCGAGATCATGGCCAGCTCCGACAACGTGCTGCGCTGTGGCCTGACGCCCAAGCACGTGGACGTACCCGAACTGCTGCGCATCGTGCGCTTCGAGCACACCGAGCCGGGCGTACTGCGGCCCGAAGCCGACGAGGTGAGCGGCGAGGAGGTCTACGAGACGCCCGTCGGGGAGTTCCGCCTCTCCCGCTTCGTCCTCGTCCCCGGCGCCCCGGCGCACCCGCTGGACCCGTCCGCCGCGCAGATCCTGCTGTGCACCGCGGGAGCCGTCGTCCTGCACGGCGGGGCAGACGGCGGGGAGGAACTCGCCCTCGCGCCCGGGCAGTCCGCCTACGTTCCGGCCGACGAGCCGGTGCGGATCTCGGGTGACGGTACGCTCTTCCGCGCCACCGCTGCCGTCTGATCGGACGGTCGCACAGCAGCAGGAAGGGACCTCTCACTCGTGAGTGCATCAGGCGGAACAAAGGCGATCGTCGCCGCACTGGGCGCCAACCTGGCCATCGCCGTCGCCAAGTTCGTCGCGGCGGCCTTCAGCGGCTCGGCCTCGATGCTGGCCGAGGGCGTCCACTCCGTGGCCGACTCCGGGAACCAGGCCCTCCTGCTGCTGGGCGGAAAGAAGGCCAAGAAGCAAGCCAACGAGGAGCACCCCTTCGGCTACGGCCGTGAGCGCTACATCTACGGCTTCCTGGTCTCCATCGTCCTGTTCACCGTCGGCGGCGTCTTCGCGCTCTACGAGGGCTACGAGAAGATCGTCCACCCGCACGAGATCGAGCACTGGTACTGGCCGGTCGGCGTCCTCCTCTTCGCCGTGGTGGCCGAGGGCTTCTCCTTCCGGACCGCCATCCGGGAGTCCAACGAGATCCGCGGCAAGCAGAGCTGGACCCAGTTCGTCCGCCGCGCCAAGGCACCCGAACTGCCGGTGGTGCTCCTGGAGGACTTCGGCGCGCTCGTCGGCCTCGTCCTCGCCCTCGGCGGCGTCGGCCTCGCCCTGCTGACGGGCGACGGCGTCTGGGACGGTGTGGGCACCATGTGCATCGGTGCGCTGCTCGTCGTCATCGCGCTGGTGCTCGCGGCGGAGACCAAGTCGCTGCTGCTGGGCGAGTCCGCCGCCCCCGCCGAACGGGACCGGATCCGCGCCGCGCTCGTCGACGGCGAGACGGTCACCCGTGTCATCCACATGCGCACCCTGCACCTGGGCCCGGAGGAGCTGCTGGTGGCCGCCAAGGTCGCCGTCCAGCACGACGACACGGCCGCACAGGTGGCCCGTGCCATCGACGCCGCGGAGCACCGCGTCCGCGAAGCCGTCCCGATCGCCCGGGTCATCTACCTGGAGCCGGACGTCTACCGTGCGGAGCAGGACACCGGGCCGGAGCCGGCGGCGGAATCGGCGGACGCGTCCGGCCGCGGCCCCGGCGCCTGACCGGGCCGTCCGCCCTCCCCGGGCGTGCCGGGCCCGGCACGATTGCCGTGTGCGGTGCGAGGGCCCGCCCCCGGGATCGGGGGCGGACCCGTTCCGGCGGGAGCACCACCGCGGTGTGCTGTCCCGGCACCGGAGCGGCTCAGAACCCTGTCGCCCTCCTCATGGTGCGGTCAGGAGCGGGCGATGCGCCGGCCTCAGCCGATCTCGGCGAGCGCGGTCAGCACCGCGTCCTTGTCCGGAGCCTCCAGCAACCGGGTGCGGAACGCGGGATCCATCAACTTCCGCGACAGCAGCGCCAGGATGCGCAGGTGCTCGTCACCCGCCGCAGCCTCGGGCACCGCGATCATGAACACCAGCCGCGCCCTGGTCCCGTCCAGCGAGCCCCACTCGATGCCCTCGGCGGACCGTGCGAACCCGACGACCGGAGCGGTGACCGCGTCCGTCTTGGCGTGCGGAACGGCGATCTCCTCGCCGAGCCCGGTCGTGCCCTGCTCCTCGCGGGCGAGCGCGGCCCGTACGAGGGCCTCGCTGTCGGCGACCTTGCCGCTGCGGCCCAACAGCTCGGCCATCTCCCGGATGCCGGCTTCCTTGCCGTCGGCCGCGAGCTGCTCGCTCACGGTCTCCGCGGACAGATATCCGGACAGCGCCCCGGACGGCTCCGCGGCGGCATCGGACGCGGAGCTGCTTTCCGGGCCGGTGCCGGCGGTCCCGGGCGCGTCCTCGGCGGCCTCCGGCTCCCCGGCTGGTGCGCCGGCCGCGGGGACGGTGCCGCTCGCGCGATCCGGCGTCCCGCCCTGGGCCGGCACGGCAGGCCGCTCCCCGGCAGGGGCCGGGGACTGCTGGGCCGCCCGGGCCGAGTGCGCGGCAGAGTCCGGCGCGGGGTCCGCCGCCGTGCTCCGGGCGGCCGCCGTGCCCCGGGCGGTGTCCCCCGAGCCGTCCACGGCGCGGACACCGGCGCCCACCGCGGCCGGGGCGCGCACCGCACCCTCCGCGGAGTCCGTTCCGGGGGTGTCCTGCCCGGAACGCCGTGCTCCGAGCGTCACCAGGCCGACCGTGGTCGCTGCCGTGACCGCGGCACCGATCAGGAGCGCCGCGAAGAACATCGCCACACCGTCGACCGCGCCCAGCACCGCCACGATCGGCCCGCCGTGCGGCACGTTGTCCCCGACCGAGGCCAGCCCGGCGATGCCGCCCGCGACGGCGCCGCCGAGCATGTTCGCCGGGATCACTGTGGCGGGCCGCGCGGCGGCGAACGGGATGGCGCCCTCCGTGATGCCGAAGAAGCCCATGAACAGTGCGGCCAGGCCGGTCTCCCGCTCCTGGTCGGAGTAGAACCTGCGGCGCAGCAGCGTCGCGAGGCCCTGCCCCAGCGGCGGCACCGGAATGGCCGCCGCGCACATCCCCATCACCTCGGGGCTCTTGGAGACCAGCCCGGCCCCGAACAGGAACGCGGTCTTGTTGACCGGGCCGCCCATGTCGAAGGCGATCATCAGCCCGAGCACCACGCCCAGCAGCGCGGCGCTGGTCCCCGTCATACCGCCCAGGAAGTCGGTGAGGTTCTCGAAGACCCAGGAGATCGGCCTGCCGATGACATAGATGAAGAACAGGCCGAGCGCGGAGGTCGCCACGATCGGGATCACGATGATCGGCATGATGGGCCGTACGAACCGCGAGACCGGTATCCGCTTGATCCAGCGCACCAGATACCCGGCCAGGAACCCGGTGACGATCGCGCCGATGAAGCCCGCACCGGACTCGGAGTCGTACAGCTCGCCGGTGTTGGCGATCCAGCCGCCGATCATGCCCGGGACCAGCGCGGGGCGGTCGCCGATCGCATAGGCGATGTAGCCGGAGAGGATCGGCACCATCAGCGTGAACCCGATCACGCCGATGTCGTTCACGTGTTTCCAGAAGCTGCCGTCGGGGATCACCAGACCGCCGTCGGCCTGCGGGTGCCCGCCCAGCGCGAGCGAGACGGCGATCAGCAGTCCGCCGACGACCACGAACGGGATCATGTACGAGACGCCGTTCATCAGCGCCTTGTAGCCGGCACTGCGCTCCCGGCCCTTGGCCCCGGCGGGCCCGGTGGCCGCCGTGCCGGAGCCCCCGCCGCTCCCGGCGCCGCTCCCGTCGCCGGTGCCGGCACCGCTGTGGGCCTCTCCGGCCGGAGCGGAGGCCGCGCCGCCCGGATGCACCGGGGCCTCGCGTACCCGGTCGATGAGCCCGTCGGGGTCGCTGATGCCCTCCGCCACTCCGACGCAGAGCACCCGCTTGCCGCCGAACCGGCTGAGGTCCACGTCCTTGTCGGCGGCGACGATCACGCCGCTCGCAGCGCTGACATCGTTGTCAGAGAGGACGTTCTCAGCGCCGATGGACCCCTGGGTCTCCACCTTCATGGCGATACCACGGGCTTGTGCGGCCTGGGTCAGTTTTTCCGCCGCCATGTAGGTATGGGCGATACCGGTCGGACACGCCGTCACAGCGAGCAGTTTCAGCCCCGGGTCGGCCGGGGGAGCCGCTCCGTCACGGGGGTCGGCAGGACTGGTCACGTGGGAACTCCTAGCTCGGCCAAGGGGTGGAGGGATGCGTTCTCGCGCCATCGCAGTGGCAGTCGCAGAGGCCGCAGGGTGCACCGAACCAGCCGGACGACCAAAAAAGCAAGCGGCCGAAAACCGACCCCGAGGCGCCCTTGCTGTCAGCGGCGCCCGTCTTGTCCCCTGGACGGGCGGTGTAGATTCGTAGAGCCAGACGTCGCTGCTGATGGCGGTCGGGAGGCCCGGACCCCGGGCCACCGAGGGAGAGAGGGCCTCCGACGGACTGAGCTGCGAGCAGGGGACGAGTGTGCCCGGTCACGATGCGCGCCTCCGCGCGACCGGTACCGCACCGCCCCGGCGCCGCAGCACGGACCAGCCTTATTTCTCGACACCGAGGAGCAGCTCGCAATGACGACGACCTCCACGACCGGCCAGGACTTCAAGGTCGCGGACCTCTCGCTGGCGGCCTTCGGCCGCAAGGAGATCAAGCTGGCCGAGCACGAGATGCCCGGCCTGATGGCGATCCGCAAGGAATACGCCGCCGACCAGCCGCTCGCGGGCGCCCGTGTCACCGGCTCCCTGCACATGACCGTCCAGACGGCGGTGCTCATCGAAACGCTGGTCGCCCTGGGGGCCGAGGTCCGCTGGGCCTCCTGCAACATCTTCTCCACCCAGGACCACGCCGCCGCGGCCGTCGCCGTCGGCCCCGACGGCACGCCGGAGAACCCGAAGGGCATCCCGGTCTTCGCCTGGAAGGGCGAGACCCTGGAGGAGTACTGGTGGTGCACGGAGCAGGCCCTCACCTGGCCGAACGCCAGCACCGGCGGCCCGAACATGATCCTCGACGACGGCGGTGACGCCACCCTCCTGGTGCACCAGGGCGTCGAGTGCGAGAAGGCGGGCTCCGCACCCTCGGTCGACACCGCCGAGAACGACGAGCACCGCGTCGTCCTCTCGGTGCTCAACCGCACCCTCAGCGAGAACCCGCAGAAGTGGACCCAGCTCGCCTCGGAGATCCGCGGCGTCACCGAGGAGACCACCACCGGTGTCCACCGCCTGTACGAGATGCACCAGGCGGGCACGCTGCTCTTCCCGGCGATCAACGTCAACGACGCCGTCACCAAGTCGAAGTTCGACAACAAGTACGGCTGCCGCCACTCGCTGGTCGACGGCATCAACCGCGCCACCGACGTCCTCATCGGCGGCAAGACGGCCGTCGTGTGCGGCTACGGCGACGTCGGCAAGGGCTGCGCCGAGTCCCTGCGCGGCCAGGGCGCCCGGGTCCTGATCACCGAGATCGACCCGATCTGCGCCCTGCAGGCGGCGATGGACGGCTACCAGGTGGTGACCCTGGACGACGTGGTCGAGACCGCCGACATCTTCATCACCACCACCGGCAACAAGGACATCATCATGGCCTCGGACATGGCCAAGATGAAGCACCAGGCCATCGTCGGCAACATCGGCCACTTCGACAACGAGATCGACATGGCGGGCCTCGCCGCCATCGACGGCGTCGTCAAGGACGAGGTCAAGCCGCAGGTCCACACCTGGACCTTCAAGGACGGCAAGACCCTCATCATCCTCTCCGAGGGCCGCCTGCTGAACCTGGGCAACGCCACCGGCCACCCCTCGTTCGTGATGTCCAACAGCTTCGCGGACCAGACGATCGCCCAGATCGAGCTGTTCACCAAGCCCGAGTCCTACCCGACCGACGTCTACGTCCTGCCCAAGCACCTCGACGAGAAGGTCGCCCGCCTCCACCTGGAGGCCCTGGGCGCCAAGCTGACCACGCTCCGCCCGGAGCAGGCGTCCTACATCGGCGTCCCGGTCGAGGGCCCCTACAAGCCGGACCACTACCGCTACTGAGCACCGCGACCGGCCGGCCGGTGCGGGTGGCGTACGCGACCGTGCGCACCCGCACCCGGCCCGGTCGGCCCGCCGGTACACGCCGACGAGTACCGGCGGTGCGCGTCGGCGCGCACCGCGGTACCCACCGGTGTCCTGACGGCAGAAGGCCGTACGGTGGTACCGGGCCGAGCCCGTCACCACCGGTCGCGCCGCCTCCGGCACCGCCGGAAGGACGGTACGGTCCGCTCCAGCACCACGGTCCTACCGGGCCCCGCGCCGAGTCCGGCGACACCACCTCCGGACCTGCCCGGCCCCCGGACCGGACCCCAGGCCCCCCGCCCCGGCGGGGGCCTGCCCGTCACCGCACCGACCCCGGACACCGCCCATGCCCCGCGGCCGCTATTCGCTGCACGATCCGCACGACCACACCTTCCTCGGAGAAGAGCACTTCCACTGCGCCACCGGCCCCTCCGGCTGGCGCTACGTCTCACAGCTCACCGACCCCGCGGGTGAGCACACCGGCTCCGTCGACCTCACGCTCGACGATCTCGGCCGCCCGATCCGGCTCGAACTCCGCGCCGCGAACTGGCGGATCCGCGGAGCGGCACTCGACGGCGTCACCTGGGTGCGTTCCGATCCCATGGGCGAGCAGGCCCAGGAGGGCAACGCCGCCGCCCACTCCTTCACCGGCGCATCCCCCGCATTCCTCATCGCGACCGCACGGCTGCTGCGCCCGGCTCCCGGTGACCCGGCGACCCGCGTCCGCCTCGTCGCGTTCACGCCCCCCGTCCTCGCTCCCCGCACTCTGGACCAGTCCTGGACGCTGTCCGACAGCGAAGCACACGACACCGACAACGGCCCGCTCGTCGTGCACAACTACCAGGTCAACGACTTGCAGACGGGGGAGCAGCACGCGGTGCACCTCGCCGGCGACGTCGTTCTGGCGGCCCCGGGCATCGAGTTGGAGGACCTGGAGTCGCCCCCGTCCGTGTTCGACCAGGGTTAGACGCGTCGAAGTCCCGCTCCCGTGCTCCCGTGCTCTCGGGCTCTCGGCACCGGCCGGACCGAGAGCGGGCTAAGAGGGCGGTATGAAGCCTGTGCGCGGAGTGGGCGGCCCGTCCTCGCCCCCGCCCGGGGCCGAGCCCTCCCGCTCCGAGGCAGGTCGGGAAGGAGGCGGAGTCGCCGTGGACGATGACGGCTGTGCCTGTGCCTGTGCCTGTGCCTGTGCCTGTGGCGACGGCTGGGAAGCCGATGACGGGGAAGACGGCATCCCGGGGGAAGACGGCATCCCGGGGGAACCGAAAGAACGCCGCGCCTCCCGCTCCCGCCGCTCCGCAGCGATCCCGGCCAGATAGCTGATCGCGGGCATCCCCTGCGGCACCGGCGCTCCGGTCCGCTCGATGACATCGTCCGCGAGCTGTTCCGCCATCGAGTGCCGCACAGCGGGATCCAGTTGCTCGGCACGCAGCAGGAACTGCCGGATCGCGAGCCAGAGCGCGTCCGGGACGCGCGAGAGATCGAGCCCGGCGAACTCCGCGGTGCACCACCGGGGCGGCTGCGGCACCGTCGTCTGCCGCAGCCGGGGGCTGCGTTCCCGTACCACCAGCGTCCCGGCGAACACATCACCCAACCGACGGCCCCGCTCGGAGACCAGTGAGGCCGTACAGGCCACCACACCGAACAGCAGCTGCATCTCGACGACACCGACCGCCCCGCGCACCAGCGCGTGCCGGAACCGGATCGGACCGCCGTCGTCCCGCACGACCCGCAGCCCCGCCGCGATCTTCCCGACCGAGCGTCCCCCGGTGAGCGTCTCGACCGCGATCGGAAGTCCGACGAGGACCACCATGAACAGTCCCACCTGCACAGCCGCGAGCGCCGCTGGGTCCAGGGAGTCCACCGACACCAGCAGGGCGAGCGTCAGCGCGAGGTAGATGACCCAGACGATGACCAGGTCCACGCAGACGGCCAGCGCCCTGCTCGGCAGCCGCGCCGGACGCAGCCCGAGCACGACGGCCTCCCCGGTCACCAGCTCGCTCATCGCACACCCCCGGTTCGTCGGACGCGGCGCAGTGGCACCACGGCCACAAGCCGCACTCGCACCTCATGGCGGGGAGGCTCCCGCCGCGGCACCATTCGGCACCTGCGGCAACCATCTGGCGCCGCAGCCCCAGTCTTCCAGTAAGACGATCTGGGAAACTCGACTCCATGGACCTGGACGTCTTCGTCTCGTCGCACCGCGCGGAGTGGGAACGCCTGGACGCACTGCTGCGCCGCCACCGCCGGCTCTCCGGCGCGGATGCCGACGAACTCGTCCGGCTCTACCAGCGCGCTGCCACCCACCTCTCCCAGGTGCGCTCGAGTGCGCCGGATCCGGACATCACCGAACGCCTCACCCACCTCGTCGCCCGCGCGCGCAGCGCGATCACCGGAGCGGACACCGCCTCCTGGCAGGATGCGGCGCGCTTCTTCACCGCCGGCTTCCCCGCCGCTGTCTACCGCTCGCGCACCTGGTGGGTTCCGACAGCCCTGCTGTCCATCGTGCTGACCGCGCTCATCGCGTGGTGGGTGGGCACCCACCCCGAGGTCCGCGCCACCATCGGAGCGCCGGAGGAGCTCCGCGAGATGACGCGTCCCGGCGGCCAGTACGAGGCGTACTACTCCAGCCACCCCGCCACCTCCTTCGCGGCCCAGGTCTGGACGAACAACGCCCAGGCCGCAGCCCTCTGCCTGGCCTTCGGGACCCTCCTCGGCATCCCCGTGCTCTGGGTGCTCTTCCAGAACGTCCTCAACCTCGGCGTCGGCATCGGGCTCATGGGGTCCGCCGGACGCCTCGACACCTTCCTCGGCCTGCTGCTGCCGCACGGCCTGCTCGAGCTGACAGCCGTCTTCGTCGCGGCAGGCACGGGGCTGCGTCTGGGCTGGACTGTCATCGATCCGGGGCCCCGGAGCCGGCGGACAGCACTGGCACAGGAAGGACGTTCGGCACTCGGCATGGCCCTCGGACTGGCGGCCGTCCTCCTCGTCTCCGGCGGCGTGGAAGCCTTCGTGACCCCCTCCGGCCTGCCGACCTGGGCGCGGATCCTCATCGGAGTCCTGGTGGAACTGGCCTTCCTCGGCTACGTGTACGTCCTGGGGCGCCGGGCTGCAGGGATGGGCGAAACCGGTGACATCGCCGTGTCGGACCGCTCAGCCGAGGCGCCCACCGCCGCATGATGTGCGTGGACAGCCGGAAACCTGCTACTGTCCTCTCCGCCCCGGAAAACCGTTGACGCGGTGGCCTGCGGGCAGTAGATTCGAACAGTTGCCTAGAGTTGGACAAGCTCGGCAGCAGCAGTTAGATTCTTCTCCGCTTCGGCTCAAGAAATCCGGCAACGGAATTCTCGTGCGAGAAGCACTCCGAACTTCAAGCAGATTCGATCTGATAGAGTCGGAGACACCGAAAGGGCAAACGTCCGGAGAAACCGGTGCTGCATCGTCAGAACCGATTGGTTTCGAAGGAAGCGTCCGTTCCTTGAGAACTCAACAGCGTGCCAAAAGTCAACGCCAGATATGTTGATACCCC
>NZ_JBIAGB010000018.1:31503-157944 GCF_042869575.1 Streptomyces sp. NPDC006925 | reverse complement strand
GCACCACCCCTGTTTGTTGGTGGGTGTTGTGCTGCTGGTTGTGTGTTTCACCGTGTTTCGGTGGTCATAGCGTGAGGGAAACGCCCGGTCACATTTCGAACCCGGAAGCTAAGCCTTTCAGCGCCGATGGTACTGCATGCGGGAGCGTGTGGGAGAGTAGGACGCCGCCGAACAAATCGTGCAAGTCGTGGTCCCTGGACTTCTGTTCAGGGACCACGACTTTTTTGTGCGTGGTCACCGGCAGTTCATGTTGCGTGGACATCATCCCGACATGGGGACAACACAGCTGACCGCCGCGGGCGTTGGTGCGGGGGACGAGGTCGTGGTGCCGTCTTTCGGCGGGGCCGATGTCGCACAGGCCGTGCGGGACCTCGGCGCGCGACCCGTCTTCGCCGACATCGACGCCGACACCTACTGTCTCGATCCGGCCTCCGCGGCCCGCGTGGCGGGGCCGCGCACCGCAGCGCTCGTTCCCGTGCACCTCTTCGGTCACAGCGCTGACATGGCCGCACTGCGTGCCGTCGGTGAGCAGCACGGGATCTCCGTCGTCGAGTGGGAGCCGCTGCCGCGTACGGACGCGATCGATGCAGTCCGCCGGCGCCAGTACGCGACGTCGCTGGGCCGCCGTCTGAGGGGAGTCGTCGCGCCGTCGGTTCCCGACGGCGTCGAGCATGCTTTCACGGACTACGTGGTGCGGGTACCGGGCAACGGCCGACCCGATCGTGACGCCTTCCGCAGGGCACTGCACATGAGGGGCGTCGACTGCGCGATACCAGTGAGGGTGCCGGCACACCGGCTGTCGGCGCACGCCGCGGCCGCACGGCTGCCGCAGGCCGAACGGGCCGCTGACGAATGCCTCTCGCTGCCGCTGAGTGCCGCCATGACCAAGAAGGACCTGCAGCGCGTCGTATCGGCCTGCAACGGGCTCGGAGGCCTCCTGCGGGAGCGGGCCGGCTGACCCGGCGGGAGCTGTCCCGGCGTCAGTTCGATCCAGGGGCTTCGATCGGGTAAGATCTCTTACCGCTGGCCGCGCCCCAATAGCTCAGTCGGCAGAGCGTCTCCATGGTAAGGAGAAGGTCAACGGTTCGATTCCGTTTTGGGGCTCTCCACACGCAAGTCGAAGGCCCTCACCGCACGGTGGGGGCCTTCTTCGTGTGCCGAGGGGCCGCTCCGCCCCGCTCCTACTCGGGGACGCGCATCGCCAGGATGGCCATGTCGTCCGAGGGCGCGTCGCTGGCGAAGCGTTCGACGGCGCGCATGATCCGGGCGGCCACCGCGCCCGCGTTCAGGCCCGTGCAGGTGGACAGCACGTCGGCCAAGCCGTCGTCCCCCAGCATGCGGGTGCCCTCGCGGCGTTCCGTCACGCCGTCCGTCACACACAGCAGAACGTCGCCGGGCGCGAGTGAGACTGTCTGCTCGTAGAGTTCCAGGTCCTCCATGACCCCGAGCAGCGGCTGGGGGTCGGCGGCCGCCTCGACGCTGCCGTCCTGGCGCAGTCGGAGGGGTAGCGGGTGGCCCGCGCAGACGACCTTCAACTCGGCGCTGCCGTCCGCCTGGGGGCGCATCTCGCCGTACAGGAGCGTGAGGAATCGACTGCGCGCCCCTTCGTCCAGGATGGCGGTGTTGAGACGCTGCAGCACGGTGGGGCCGCCCAGCCCCTCGCGGGCGAGCAGCCGCAGCGCGTGCCGGGCCAGGCCGGTGACCGCCGCGGCCTCCGGGCCCGTACCGCAGACGTCGCCGATGGCGAAGCCGTAGGTGCCGTCGTCGATCTCGAAGAGGTCGTAGAAGTCACCACCGACCTCGTTGCCCTCGCCCGCGGCGCGGTAGATGACCTCGACCTCGACACCGCCCTCCACCTCCGGCAGCTCGGGCGGCAGCAGGCTGCGCTGCAGGGACTGGCTGATGGCGGTGCGCTCGGAGTAGAGACGCGCATTGTCCAGCGCGAGCGCGGCGCGGCGGGAGAGGTCCTCGGCCAGCTCCAGGATCTCCTGACGGAACCGCTCGTCGGTCGGCTTGCCCAGGGTGAGCATGCCGATGACCCGGTTGCGGGCCACCAGGGGAAGGACGACGGTCTCGCCGCCGACCGCGGCCGCGGTGGCCAGGCTCGTACCGGGGGAGAGCTGCTGGGCCTCGCCGTCCAGCGAGACGTTGCGCAGCGAGGTGCGCAGCGCTGCGGAGTGCGCCGCCTCGGTGGGCGCAGCCCAGACGCGCGCTCCGGGGGTGGGAACGGGCTCGGGCGGGTCGACCTTGGCGAGGAGTGCCTTGAGGTTGTCGATGCGGTCCTCGTCCTCGTGCAGGACGTAGGAGAGACGGGGGTCGGAGCCCTGGTCGGCGACCGTGTAGACGGCGCACCAGGTGGCCAGCGTGGGCACGGTCATCTGGGCCATCAGCGCGAGCGTCTGATCGCGGTCGAGGGTGCCGGCGAGCAGGTCCGAGGCCTCGACGAGGAAGGAGAGCGAGCCGCGCCGCAGGCGTTCCAGTTCGGTGAGCCGGGCGCGCTCCACGGCGAGGGCGATGCGGTCGGCGGCGAACTGGAGGCGCAGGGCCTCTTCGTTCGTGTAGCGGCCGGGTGCCTCGGTGGCGACTCCGAGGGAGCCGGTGAGTCGGCCCTCGACCTTGAGGGGGACGGTGACCACGGAGCGCATGCCGGTGCCGTCGAGCAGTGGCACGGCGCCCGGGACGACGGTCAGATCCTCGTGCACGGACGGCATCCGGGCCGAGCCGTAGCGCCCGCTGGCGGTCTCGACCGGGACGCGGGCGAACCGCTGGCGTGCCGAGGGCAGCCCGGTGGAGGCCCGGACCTCCAGTTCGGTCTCGTCGTCGGTGGCCAGCAGCAGATACGCCGCGTCGCCTTCCAGCATGTCCCTGGCGCGTTCGACGGTGCGCTGGAGGAGGCCGTCGAGGTCGTCGGGGGCCGGGGAGCCGATGAAGACCTCGAAGGGGTCGGCGGCGGACTGGCCCTGGCTGTCCGTCGCGGTGCCGGTGTTGTCGTGGGAGTGGACCCGTGGCGGTGACTGCAGGACGGCACGTTCGTGCTCCCGCACCAGCAGGCAGACCGTGGACGGTTCGCCGTCGCTGTCCCGCACGCGCAGGTGCGAGGCGTAGACAGGGATCGTGCGGCCGTCCGATCCGCGCATGCCATAGGACCCCTCCCAGCGGGAGAGACGCAGCGCCTCGGCGACTCCGGTGCCGGTGCCGGGCGTGTGCGGCCAGGCGGCGAAGTCGGTGAGCGGCTTGCCGACCACCTGCTCGGCCGTGTAGTCGAACAGCTCGGTGGCGTCCTCGTTCCATGCGCTGATCGATCCGCTGCGGTCCACCTGGACGACGGCGACCCGGATGTGGGTGTCGGTGACCGGCAGCGCCGTGTCCGGGAGCGCGGGACCGGCCGTGCGGGTACCGACCGGGCGTTCGGGAAGGTCGAGCCGGAACCAGACGCGCTTGTCGGACGCGGTGTAGTCGACGCCCCAGCGGGTGGCCAGTGCGGAGGCGAGCAGCAGTCCGCGGCCGCCCTCCCGGTCGGGTCCGGCGGGCTGCGGGTTGACCTCCTGGAGCGGCAGTTCCCGTTCGGGGTAGCGGTCGACGACCTCGATCCGGATCCCGTCCTCGTCGCGCAGGCAGAGCACCTCGGCGGCGGTTCCGGCGTGCACCACGGCGTTGGTGACCAGTTCGCTGGTCAGCACCACGGCGTCGTCGACCACCTCGGACAGGCCCCAGCCCTGGAGGGTGTCGCGCACGAAGCCGCGTGCGGTGGCGACGGAGCGGCCCACCGGCTCGAAGGTGGCGGCGGCGCGTGCGGTGATCACTGGTCTCCCCATGGGTGTCCTGTCGGCCGGGCGCACCGGCGTGCGCTGTGCGGTCAGGGCCGTGTAGGTCCCCGCCTCCTCGTGCGGGCCTTGCGAGCCCGTGGCGCCCAGGTGGCCCCCGCCCCCGCGCTCGGCGCTCTGCTCTTGCGTCACCGCAGCGCCCCTCCGTCGCCCTTCGTACTCACACCGCTGCCCCCTGCGAAGCCCCTACCCGTCGGACCCGGTAGAGCACCCCGCCGACATGGGGGTGAACGGACAGCCGGGTGCCAGGTTACTTACGTATCCATGGCGCGTGGCCGCCGGATGCGGGTGATTTCCCTCCGGGCCCGCGAACGCAGCGTGATATGCCATGCTGCCGAACTGTTATCGCCGGGTTCGGGCAGGGTGAAACACTGGGAAGGCTCGGAGTACAGGGCCCGGGCAGGAAGGTCGACCCGCAGGAGGGGCAGTGGAGTCTGGCACAACCGCGCGTAGCGGCAACACGCGCGTGAAGGGCGGACGGTCCCGGAGGAGTGGGACGATCGAGGTCGACGCCGCGGCCGTCAACAAGCTTCTGGCCGGGCTGACGGCGATGCGGGACGGCAACTTCCGCAAGCGGCTCACCGTGACCGGTGAAGGTCCGATGGCGGAGATCGCCGCGGTCTTCAACGAGGTCGCGGACCAGAACCTGCACCTGACGGGTGAGCTCTCCCGGGTGCGGCGCGTGGTCGGGCGTGAGGGGAAACTCACAGAGCGGCTGCAGACCGGCACCTGCGAGGGGTCCTGGGCTTCGGCGATCGATGCGGCGAACTCGTTGGTCGACGACCTGGTGTGGCCCGTCTCGGAGGTGGGCAGAGTGCTGTCGGCCGTCGCCGACGGCGATCTGGAGCAGCGCATGGATCTGCGCGCCCGGGGAGCCGAGGGCGGCGGGCATCCGCTGCGCGGGGAGTTCCTGAAGGTCGGCCGTACGGTCAACGGCCTGGTGGATCAGCTCTCGGCGTTCACGGACGAGGTGACGAGGGTCGCCAGCGAGGTCGGTACCGAGGGCAAGCTGGGCGGCCAGGCGCGGGTGCGCGGGATGTCCGGCTCCTGGAAGGATCTGACGGACTCGGTCAACACCATGGCGTCGCGGCTGACCGCGCAGGTGCGGGACATCGCACTGGTGACGACGGCCGTCGCCAAGGGCGATCTGTCACGCAAGGTGACCGTCCATGTCGCCGGCGAGATGCTGGAGCTGAAGAACACCGTCAACACGATGGTCGACCAGCTCTCCTCCTTCCAGTCGGAGGTCACCCGGGTCGCCCGCGAGGTCGGTACCGAGGGCGAACTGGGCGGCCAGGCGCGGGTGCAGGGCGTCGCCGGCGTGTGGAAGGACCTGACGGACTCGGTCAACCTCATGGCGGGCAACCTGACCTCTCAGGTACGGGAGATCGCCCAGGTGACGACGGCGGTCGCCAACGGCGACCTGTCGCAGAAGATCACGGTCAACGCGCGCGGCGAGGTGGCGCAGCTCGCCGAGACGATCAATGCGATGACGGACACGCTGCGCACGCTCGCGGACGAAGTGACACGGGCGGCGAGCGAGGTCGGCACGGACGGTGTGCTGGGCGGTCAGGCGGTGGTCCCGGGCGCGGCCGGTATCTGGAAGGACCTGACGGACTCGGTCAACTCCGCGTTCCGCAACCTGACCGCGCAGGTGCGGGACATCGCGCAGGTGACGACGGCTGTCGCGAACGGTGATCTGTCGCAGAAGGTCACCGTGGATGTCTCCGGTGAGATGCAGGAGTTGAAGAACACCGTCAACACGATGGTCGATCAGCTCTCCGCGTTCGGTGCCGAGGTGACGCGGGTCGCCCGCGAGATCGGTGTCGAGGGTGAGCTGGGCGGTCAGGCGGCGGTGCCCGGGGCGGCAGGCACCTGGAAGGACCTGACGGACTCGGTGAACACCGCGTTCCGCAACCTGACGGGGCAGGTCCGCAACATCGCGCAGGTGACGACGGCTGTCGCGAACGGTGATCTGTCGCAGAAGGTCACCGTGGACGTCTCCGGCGAGATGCTCCAGTTGAAGAACACTGTCAACACGATGGTGGACCAGCTGTCGTCCTTCGCCGAGCAGGTGACCCGGATGGCCCGGGACGTCGGCACCGAGGGCAGGCTCGGGGGCCAGGCGCGGGTGGACGGCGTCTCGGGCACCTGGAAGGACCTGACGAACTCCGTCAACTTCATGGCGAACAACCTCACCTCTCAGGTGCGGCAGATCGCCCAGGTGACGACGGCGGTGGCACGCGGCGACCTGTCGCAGAAGATCGAGGTCGACGCGCGCGGTGAGATTCTGGAGCTGAAGAACACCATCAACACGATGGTCGATCAGCTCTCCGCCTTCGCCGACCAGGTCACGCGGGTCTCCCGGGAGGTCGGTACGGAGGGCAGGCTGGGCGGCCAGGCCCAGGTGCCGGGCGTCGCGGGTGTGTGGCGCGATCTGACCGACTCCGTGAACGGCATGGCGGGCAACCTGACCTCCCAGGTGCGCAACATCTCCCAGGTGGCCACCGCGGTGGCGCGCGGCGACCTGTCGCAGAAGATCGACGTGGACGCGCGGGGCGAGATCCTCGAACTGAAGACCACGCTGAACACGATGGTCGACCAGCTCTCCTCGTTCGCCGAGCAGGTGACCCGGGTCGCCCGCGAGGTCGGCACCGAGGGCATCCTGGGCGGGCAGGCGGAGGTCAAGGGGGTCTCCGGTACCTGGAAGGACCTCACGCAGTCCGTGAACTTCATGGCGAACAACCTGACCTCCCAGGTCCGGAACATCGCCGAGGTCACCACCGCCGTCGCACAGGGCGACCTCTCGAAGAAGATCACCGTCGACGCCAAGGGCGAGGTCCTCGCCCTGGTGACGACGGTCAACACGATGGTGGACACGCTCTCGTCGTTCGCCGAGCAGGTCACCCGGGTCGCCCGCGAGGTGGGCACGGAGGGCATCCTGGGCGGGCAGGCGCGGGTGCGTGACGTGTCGGGCATCTGGAAGGACCTGACCGACAACGTCAACATCATGGCCAACAACCTCACCTCCCAGGTGCGCAACATCTCCCAGGTGGCCACCGCGGTCGCGGGCGGTGACCTGACGAAGAAGGTCACCGTCGAGGCCAGTGGCGAGGTGGCGCAGCTCGCGGACACCGTCAACACGATGGTCACCACGCTGTCGTCGTTCGCCGAGCAGGTCACCAGGGTGGCCCGGGAGGTGGGCACGGACGGTGTGCTGGGCGGCCAGGCGCGGGTGCGCGGCGTCGCCGGTACGTGGAAGGACCTGACGGAGTCGGTGAACTCCATGGCGTCCAATCTGACCGGACAGGTGCGGCAGATCGCCATGGTCACCACCGCCATCGCCAAGGGCGATCTGACCAAGAAGATCGACATCGAGGCCAACGGCGAGATCCTCCAGCTGAAGACGACCATCAACACGATGGTCGACCAGCTCTCCTCGTTCGCCGAGCAGGTCACCCGGGTCGCCCGCGAGGTGGGCACCGAGGGCCAGCTGGGCGGCCAGGCACGGGTGCCCGGCGTCGCCGGTACGTGGAAGGACCTGACGGACTCCGTCAACGAGATGGCGGGCAACCTGACCCGCCAGGTGCGGGCGATCGCCGAGGTGGCCACCGCGGTGACGCGCGGCGACCACAACGTCCGGATCGACGTGGAGGCGGCCGGGGAGATCCTGGAGCTCCAGGGCTACATCAACACCATGATCGCGAACCTGCGGGACACCACGCAGGCCAACCAGGAGCAGGACTGGCTCAAGGGCAACCTGGCGCGGATCTCGGGTCTGATGCAGGGCCGCCGCGATCTGCGGGACGTGGCCGGGCTCATCATGAGCGAGCTGACCCCGGTGGTCTCGGCGCAGCACGGCGCGTTCTTCATCTCGCTGCCGGAGGGCACCCCCGAGAGCGCGGTCGGTGTGGGCGCCGGTCCGGGCGAGGACGGCAGGTACGAGCTGCGGATGCTGGGCAGTTACGGCTACTGCACGGACAGCATGCCCACGTCGTTCCTGCCCGGTGAGTCCCTGGTCGGGACGGCGGCGAAGGAGAAACGCACCATCGAGATGGGCAATGTCCCACCCGGCTATCTGAAGATCTCCTCGGGGCTGGGCGAGGCGCCGCCCGCGCATCTGGTGGTACTGCCGGTCATCTTCGAGGGCACGGTGCTCGGTGTGATCGAGCTGGCGTCCTTCCAGCCGTTCGGGCAGATCCAGAAGGACTTCCTCAACCAGATCGCCGAGATGATCGCGACCAGCGTCAACACCATCAGCGTCAATATGCGCACCGAGCGGCTGCTGGAGCAGTCGCAGGAGCTGACGGCGCAGCTCAAGGAGCGCTCCGGCGAGCTGGAGAACCGGCAGAAGGCCCTTCAGGAGTCCAACGCGGCGTTGGAGGAGAAGGCCGAGCAGCTCGCCCAGACCAACAGCGACATCGAGATCAAGAACCGGGAGATCGAAGAGGCCCGGCAGGTCCTGGAGGAGCGTGCCGAGCAGCTCTCGGTCTCGATGCGCTACAAGTCCGAGTTCCTGGCCAACATGTCGCACGAGTTGCGCACACCGCTCAATTCGCTGCTGATCCTGGCCAAGCTGCTGGCGGACAACGCCGAGAGCAACCTGTCGCCCAAACAGGTGGAGTTCGCCGAGACGATCCATGGCGCGGGGTCCGACCTGCTGCAGCTCATCAACGACATCCTCGACCTGTCGAAGGTCGAGGCGGGGAAGATGGACGTCAGCCCGACCCGGATCGCGCTGGTGCAACTTGTCGACTACGTGGAGGCGACGTTCCGGCCGCTGACGGTCGAGAAGGGGCTGGATTTCTCGGTGAGCGTCTCGCCGGAGCTGCCGGCCACGCTGCACACCGACGAGCAGCGGCTGCTCCAGGTGCTGCGCAACCTGCTCTCGAATGCGGTCAAGTTCACCGACAGCGGGGCCGTCGAGCTGGTGATCCGCTCGGCCCGCTCGGATGTTCCCGACGCGATCCGTGAGCAGATGCTGGAGCACGGGTCGCTGCGGGACCCGGACTCGGAGCTGATCGCCTTCTCCGTGACGGACACCGGGATCGGTATCGCGCAGAGCAAGATGCGGGTCATCTTCGAAGCCTTCAAGCAGGCCGACGGCACCACGTCGCGGAAGTACGGCGGCACGGGGCTGGGGCTGTCCATCAGCCGCGAGATCGCCCGGCTGCTGGGCGGCGAGATCCACGCGGTCAGCGAGCCGGGTCGCGGCTCCACCTTCACGCTCTACCTGCCGCTGCATCCCACGGAGCTGCCTCCGCAGGGCTACGCGCAGCTCGTCTCGGGCAGCGTTCCGATGGCCCTCCCGGAGGCACGCGCAGCCGTCCCCGGGGCCGCGGCGGGAGAGCTGGGGGCGGCGACGCAGACGGCGCCGGGCGGCGCCGGAGGGTCCGCCGACGAGCAGACCGCGGACGAGGCAGCCCACTCGCTCGCCGACCGGCGGCGGCTGCGGGACGCCAGCGGTCAGGCGCAGCCCGAACTGCCCCCGGAGGCCCGTCCGTCGTCCTTGGCGGGCGAGAACGGGGCAGCGGCCGACGGGGCCGCGGGCGGCGGTACGGCTGCTCCGGTGGTCCTCCAGGGCGGCGCGGGGCCGGGGACGTCCGACGGCGCCGTCGAGGTGGTCGACGAGGGGATGGCGGCCCGCTGTGACCGGGAGGCGCCCTCGCCCGGAGCCGGGGAGGCCGGTGATCTGGCGGGCCGGAAGGTGCTCATCGTCGACGACGACATCCGGAACGTCTTCGCGCTCACCAGCGTGCTGGAGCAGCACGGGCTGCAGGTTCTCTACGCCGAGAACGGCCGGGAGGGCATCGAGGTGCTGGAGCAGCACGACGACGCGGCCGTGGTGCTGATGGACATCATGATGCCGGAGATGGACGGTTACGCGACGACGGCGGCCATCCGCAAGATGCCGCAGTTCGCCGGATTGCCGATCATCGCGCTGACCGCCAAGGCCATGAAGGGGGACCGGGAGAAGAGCATCGAATCCGGTGCTTCCGACTACGTCACCAAGCCGGTGGACACTGATCATCTGCTGGATGTCATGAGGCGGTGGATGGAAGGCGGGTGAATATGACACTGTGTCGATGAGGGCTTGCGTTGACGCAGTGTGGTCGAACGCGTGTGGAAACGCGGTGAACCGGGAACCTTTTGGTCCTCTGGGGCGTTTCCGCTACGTGCACAGTGACATCACGGTGACAGGGTGTGGCGAACCGCGGGGTGCGGCTACCATGACCGGCACAAGGACGGGCGGCGGCGACAGGATGCCGCTCCCAGGGGCGGCGTCCGAGAGGCTGCCGGGGCGAGGAGGACGGGCCATGGTGCAGAAGGCCAAGATCCTCCTGGTCGATGACCGGCCGGAGAATCTGCTGGCGCTGGAGGCGATTCTCTCCGCGCTCGATCAGACGCTGGTGCGGGCATCGTCAGGGGAGGAAGCGCTCAAGGCGCTGCTGACCGACGACTTCGCGGTCATTCTGCTGGATGTCCAGATGCCGGGCATGGACGGTTTCGAGACAGCAGCGCATATCAAGCGCCGTGAGCGCACCCGCGACATTCCGATCATCTTCCTCACGGCCATCAACCACGGCCCGCATCACACTTTCCGCGGTTACGCGGCCGGTGCGGTCGACTACATCTCCAAGCCGTTCGATCCCTGGGTGCTGCGGGCGAAGGTCTCGGTCTTCGTGGACCTGTACATGAAGAACGTGCAGTTGCGTGAGCAGGCGTCACTGCTCCGGCTCCAGTTGGAGAACGGCGGGGAGCGGAGCTCCGACCCGGCGCGCGACGGCGATGACGAGGCACAGGGCCTGCTGGTCGAACTCTCCGCCAGGCTGGCGGCCGTCGAGGAGCAGGCCGAGGCGCTCACCAAGCAGTTGGGCGGCACGGCCGACGGGGCTACCGCCGCGACCGCGGCGCATCTGGAGCGCAAACTCGCCGGGCTGCGCAGCGCACTTGACGCGCTGGGCCCGGGGGCGGAAGGGGACCCCTCGGCGCAGGTGTCCTCGCAGAACTGACGGAGCGGCTGCCGGAAGCGCTGCAGCAGGAGTCCCCTCGGCGCAGTCCCGCCGTCGGCTGCGCCGCCATCGGAGGCTCCCGGGCGGGGATGTGACGCCGGGTCCGGACGGCTCCGCCCCTCCCCGGAGGGGCGCCGGCGGCCCCGGGCTCCGTGCCTCTGGTGCCCGACCCAGGTAACCTCGCCCCTATGGCCTCACGCGCGTCGGGAACAGGAAAGGCTGCCAGGAAAGCACCCGCCAAGAAGGCTGCCCCGAAGTCCGCGAAGGCGGCCCCGGCGAAGAAGGCGCCGCCCAAGAAGGCGCCCGCCAAGAAGCCCGCGGCCAAGGGTGGCAAGGGCACGGCGGCGCCGTCCCCGACCAGCGGCGTGCTCAAGGTGCTGAAGGCGTGCTGGCTCGGCCTGGCGCACACTCTCGGCGCGCTCCTGCGGGGCATAGGGCGCAGCGGGAAGGCGCTGGACCCGGCCCATCGCAAGGACGGTCTCGCGCTGCTGCTGATCGGTCTCGCACTGATCGTCGCGGCCGGTACCTGGTCCAACCTCCAGGGACCGGTCGGAGATCTGGTGGAGATGCTGGTGACCGGCGCGTTCGGCAGGCTGGATCTGCTGGTACCGATACTGCTGGCCGTCATCGCCGTGCGGCTGATCCGCCACCCGGAGAAGCCCGAGGCCAACGGCCGGATCGTGATCGGGCTTTCGGCCCTCCTGGTCGGGGTGCTGGGGCTCGTCCACATCGGTTGCGGCGCGCCCGGCAGGGGCGAGGGCGACGACGCGCTGCGGGACGCGGGCGGCCTGGTCGGGTGGGGCGTCTCCCGGCCGCTGATCTTCACGTTGGGGGACATGCTCGCGGTGGCGCTGCTCGCCCTCGTCACCGTCTTCGGGCTGCTGGTGGTGACGGCCACCCCGGTCAACGCCATCCCGCAGCGGCTCCGGGCCGCCGGGGTCAGGCTGGGCGTCGTCCAGCCGGTGGCCGGCTACGACTACGACCTGGAGCCGGACCAGGAGGAGCCGGTCGCCGGACGCCGTGCGCACAGTATGCGCAAGGACCGGATCGCTCCCGCGCTCGCCGAGAAGGAGGCCCTGGACCGCCGTCGGCGGACCGGGGCCCGGGAGGCGCTGCCGGCGGACGGTGAGATCGGCGCGCTCGGCGCGAGTGCCGGGGAGAGCGAGCGGACGCGGGACGCGGTGGATGTGGCCGCTGCCGCTGCCGCCTCGCTGGACGGGGCCGTCGTCAACGGGGTCCAGCCGTCGCCGGTGGTCGCCGATCTGACCACCTCGGTCGCCAGGTCGCGCGGCGGGAAGCGCAAGGGTGATGCGAGCGGGTCGGCCGTGCCGGGCGCGCGGGGCCGGGGCGGTGCGCAGGGAGGGCCCCAGGGGGACGAGGCCACCGAGCGCACCCCGGTCCCCGACCTGACCAAGGCCGCGGCGCCGCCGGAACCCGCCGACCTGCCCGCGCGTGCCGAACAACTCACCCTCTCCGGAGACATCACCTACGCGCTGCCGTCGCTGGACCTGATGGAACGCGGCGGTCCCGGGCGTTCCCGCAGCGCCGCCAACGATCAGGTGGTGCAGTCGCTGACCACCGTTTTCACCGAGTTCAAGGTGAACGCCGCCGTCACCGGCTTCACCCGCGGTCCGACGGTCACCCGCTACGAGGTCGAGCTGGGGCCGGGGGTGAAGGTCGAGAAGATCACGGCTCTGGCCAAGAACATCGCCTACGCCGTGGCCAGTCCCGACGTCCGCATCATCAATCCGATCCCCGGCAAGTCCGCGGTGGGGATCGAGATCCCCAACAGCGACCGGGAGATGGTCAATCTCGGTGACGTGCTGCGGTCCGCCGACGCCGCCGGCGAGGAGCATCCGCTGCTGGTCGGGCTCGGCAAGGACGTCGAGGGGGGGTACGTCTCGGCCAACCTCGCGAAGATGCCGCACATCCTCGTCGCGGGCGCCACCGGCTCCGGCAAGTCCTCCTGCATCAACTGCCTCATCACCTCGGTGATGGCCCGTGCCACGCCGGAGGAGGTGCGGATGGTGCTCGTCGACCCCAAGCGGGTCGAGCTGACCGCCTATGAGGGCATCCCGCATCTGATCACCCCGATCATCACCAACCCCAAGAAGGCGGCCGAAGCCCTCCAGTGGGTCGTGCGCGAGATGGATCTGCGCTATGACGACCTGGCGGCGTTCGGGTTCCGCCACATCGACGACTTCAACGAGGCGGTACGGGCCGGACGGGTGTCCGCTCCCGAGGGCAGCGAGCGGGAGCTGACGCCGTACCCCTATCTGCTGGTGATCGTGGACGAGCTGGCCGACCTGATGATGGTGGCGCCGCGCGACGTGGAGGACGCCATCGTGCGGATCACCCAGCTCGCGCGGGCCGCCGGCATCCATTTGGTGCTGGCGACCCAGCGGCCGTCGGTGGACGTCGTCACCGGTCTCATCAAGGCGAATGTCCCCTCCCGGCTCGGCTTCTCCACCTCGTCTTTGGCCGACAGCCGCGTCATCCTCGACCAGGGCGGTGCCGAGAAGCTCATCGGCAAGGGCGACGGGCTGTTCCTGCCGATGGGCGCGGGAAAACCGACCCGGATGCAGGGTGCCTACGTCAATGAGCAGGAGGTCCAGGCGGTCGTCGCGCACTGCAAGGCGCAGATGACGCCCGTCTTCCGGGAGGACGTGACCGGGGCGCAGGGCAAGAAGAAGGAGATCGACGAGGAGATCGGCGACGACATGGATCTGCTCTGCCAGGCGGCGGAGCTGGTCGTCTCCACCCAGTTCGGGTCGACCTCGATGCTCCAGCGGAAGCTGCGGGTCGGGTTCGCCAAGGCGGGGCGGCTGATGGACCTGATGGAGTCGCGCGGCGTGGTGGGTCCCAGCGAGGGCTCCAAGGCACGGGATGTCCTGGTCAAGCCCGACGAGCTGGACGAGGTGCTCACGGTCATCAGAGGCGGCGGACAGTAGTCCCCGTGCGGAGGCCCGGGCGCCGCTCTCGCCGGCCCCGCTTCGGGGAGGGACGGCCCGGTGCCGGCCGCCGGACGGCGTCCAGGGTGCCTGCGGGGCGCCCCGCACCGGCTGCACGGCGGTACGGCTCACTCGAAAGGGCGGTCGAGGCAACCGTTTCCGTGGTCTGTACGTCAAGTTGAGGGAAGGGACGGCAGAGACGTCGGCGTACTCGACTCCGCGCGGGCGCCCCCGGCGCAGCTCGGTCATACGTACGACATACATATGGCGTACAAACTTGCTCCGCCCGCTTGCCCCACCCTTTTGCTCCGCCCCTAGACTGAACCTCCAGCAGGTGGCTACACGCTCGAAAGGCGCCCCCGTGTCCATCGGCAACTCCCCCGAAGAGGACCGGCCCCCGGTCGGTCGAGCCCTCCAGCAGGCCCGTATCGACGCACGGCTGACCGTGGAAGAGGTCAGTACCGCCACCCGGGTGCGCGTCCCGATCGTCCAGGCGATCGAACAGGACGACTACTCCCGATGCGGCGGAGACGTGTACGCGCGCGGCCACCTCCGCACTCTGGCACGGGCGGTCGGCCTCGACGGCGACGCGCTGGTCGCGCAGTACGACGAGGAACACGGCGGCCGTCCCGAGCCCACGCCGCCCGCCACCTTGTTCGAGGCGGAGCGCATCCGCCCCGAGCCCCGCAGACCGAACTGGACGGCCGCGATGGTCGCCGCCATCGTCGCGGTGATCGGTTTCGTCGGTTTCACTCTCGTCGGTGGCGGCGGTGCCGAGGACTCCGGCAAGCAGGCCGCGGAGGAGGCCCCGTCGGGGAAGCCCTCGACGGAGACATCCGCCGACCCCTCGCCCTCCAGGAAGAGTGACCCCAAGCCGTCCGAGAGCGCCATCGCCGGAGCACCCGCCGACAAGGTCACCGTCCGGATGACCGCGGAGAAGGGCAACAGCTGGGTCTCCGCGAAGGACCACAACGGACGGCTGATCCACGAAGGCGTGCTCAAGGAGGGGCAGTCCAAGACCCTCACCGACGACAAGCGGCTCGACCTCGTGCTGGGCAACGCCGGGGGCGTGAAGCTGTACGTCAACGGCAAGCAGGTGGAGCACGCGGGCGAGGTCGGCCAGGTGCAGCGGCTCAGCTACACCCGGGGCGATCCCGAAGCGGGCTGACCAGCACCCGCGTACCGGGGCCCGGCGCGGGCCCGCCGCCGAGTGGGGCGCCGCGCCCGTATCGGTGAGCTGCGCGGTCGCAACCTGGCGGCGGATGGTGCCGGAGGGACGAAGTAGGCTGAGCCCATGCCCGAACGCCGTACCGTCGCCCTTGTCACTCTCGGCTGCGCCCGTAACGAGGTGGACTCGGAAGAGCTCGCAGGCCGCCTGGCGGCGGATGGCTGGGATCTCGTCGAGGATGCCGCCGCCGCCGATGTCGCCGTCGTCAACACCTGCGGTTTCGTCGAAGCCGCCAAGAAGGATTCCGTCGACGCACTGCTGGAGGCCAACGACCTCAAGAACGCAGCCAAGGAGGGCGAGGGCAGAACCCAGGCCGTGGTGGCCGTCGGCTGTATGGCCGAGCGGTACGGCAAGGAACTGGCCGAGGCGCTCCCCGAGGCGGACGGGGTCCTCGGGTTCGACGACTACACGGACATCTCCGACCGGCTCAGCACCATCCTGGGCGGCGGGGTGCACGCGCCGCACGTCCCGCGCGACCGGCGCAAGCTGCTGCCCGTGAGCCCGGCCGAGCGCCAGGGCGCCGCGGTCGCACTGCCCGGACACGGGGCCGCGGGTGCCGCCGGGGCGACCGCGGAGCAGGGCGCCGCCGAGGCGGCCGAGTCCGCTCCCGCGGACCTTCCTGAGGGCGTCGCGCCGGCCTCGGGACCGCGCGCGCCGCTCCGGCGGCGGCTGGGCAGCAGCCCCGTCGCCTCCGTCAAGCTCGCTTCCGGCTGCGACCGCCGGTGCTCCTTCTGCGCCATTCCGTCCTTCCGCGGCTCGTTCATCTCGCGCCGCCCGGCGGACGTGCTCACCGAGACCAGATGGCTCGCCGAGCAGGGCGTTCGGGAGATCATGCTCGTCTCCGAGAACAACACCTCCTACGGGAAGGACCTGGGGGACATCAGGCTGCTGGAGACGCTGCTGCCCGAGCTGGCCGCCGTCGACGGCATCGAGCGGGTGCGGGTGAGCTACCTCCAGCCGGCCGAGATGCGGCCCGGGCTGATCGACGTGCTCACCGGCACCGAGAAGGTCGCTCCCTACTTCGACCTGTCCTTCCAGCACTCGGCACCGGGTGTGCTGCGCGCGATGCGGCGCTTCGGCGACACCGAGCGCTTCCTCGGGCTGCTGGAGGAGATCCGCACGAGGGCTCCGCAGGCGGGCGCCCGGTCGAACTTCATCGTCGGCTTCCCCGGCGAGAGCGAGCAGGACGTGGCGGAGCTGGAGCGCTTTCTGACCGAAGCGCGCCTCGACGCGATCGGGGTGTTCGGGTACTCGGACGAGGACGGCACCGAGGCCGCCGGGTACGCGGACAAGGTGGATCCGGACGAGGTCGCCGAGCGGCTCGCACGCATGTCCAGGCTCGCCGAGGAGCTGACCGCCCAGCGCGCCGAGGAGCGGGTGGGCGAGACCGTCCGGGTGCTGGTCGAGACCCACGACGAGGAGGACGGGCCGCTCGGGCGCGGCGCCCACCAGGCGCCGGAGACCGACGGCCAGGTGCGGCTGGTGCAGCCGGAGGCCTCCGGGTCGGCTCGGGAAGCGGGCCAGGTCCTGCCGGTGGGCCGGATGGTCGAGGCGCGGGTCGTGGCGGCCGAGGGCGTGGATCTGATCGCGGAGCCCCGCAGCGCTGCCTCCGCGGGGAACGGCACCGCCCCGGCCGCCCGCACGGTGGGCGACGACCTGCTCCGCGTACGGGAGGAGGCCGGCAGATGACCGGAGTCCCGGCCTCCGCGGCCCGGCGTGGCACCGTACCCAAACCGGCGGCGGCGAGCACGGTACGCCCTGTGAGCCTGTGGAACATCGCGAACATCCTGACCATGGTGCGGCTCCTGCTGGTGCCCGCTTTCGTGCTGCTCATGGTCGCGAACGGCGGTCACGACCCGGTCTGGCGCTCGTTCGCCTGGGCCGCGTTCACCATCGCCATGATCACTGACCTGTTCGACGGGGAGCTGGCGCGCCGCTACAACCTCGTCACCGACTTCGGGAAGATCGCCGACCCCATAGCGGACAAGGCGATCATGGGAGCGGCGCTCATCTGCCTCTCCGCTCTTTCGGACCTGCCGTGGTGGGTCACCGGGGTGATCCTCTTCCGTGAGCTGGGCATCACCCTGATGCGCTTCTGGGTGATCAGACACGGGGTCATCCCGGCCAGCCGCGGCGGGAAGGTGAAGACGCTCGCCCAGGGCGTCGCCGTCGGCATGTACGTGCTGGCACTGACCGGTCCGCTGGCCACTGCGCGCTGGTGGGTGATGGGGGTGGCCGTGGTCCTCACCGTCGTCACCGGTCTCGACTACGTACGCCAGGCCGTCGTGCTGCGCCGGTCCGGACTGGCCGCGGAGGCGGCCGGGGCCGCGCCGCCCCCGGCGGGCGGTGGACCGTCCTCGGCCGGGGGCGGGCCGGAGGCCCGCGGCGACGCCGCGCATGGCGAGAGTGCGGCGAGCGCCGACGCGGATGACGGGCGTAGCCTCGGGAACCCGGGGAAGGCGCAGGCCACCGGGAGCGACGAGGACACAGGGGGTGAGCGGCCCTGACACAGGCGGATTCCACGGCCGGCGGCGTGCTGGCACTGCTCGCCGAGCGGGGCCAGACGCTCGCTGTGGCGGAGTCGCTGACCGGAGGACTGGTCGCGGCCGAGATCACTGGTGTCCCGGGCGCCTCACGAGTCTTCCGTGGTTCTGTGACTGCGTATGCGACCGCACTCAAGAGGGATGTACTCGGTGTGGACGGGGCACTCCTTGAGGAGCGGGGTGCTGTCGACGCGGAGGTCGCGCGTCGGATGGCGCAGGGTGTACGCACGGTGCTCGGTGCCGACTGGGGCCTCGCCACCACGGGCGTGGCCGGGCCCGAGCCCCAGGACGGGCACCCGGTCGGAACGGTGTACGTCGCCGTCGCCGCTCCCGGGGCGACGCCGGTGGCGCGGAAGCTGCGGTCGGCGGTCGGCCGGAGCGGTGAGTCGGCCGGTAACGGTGCGGCAGCCGGGGAACGTGAGCGTGCCGAGATCCGTACGGAGAGTGTTCGAGGAGCGCTGGAGCTGCTCCACGACGAACTGATCGAAAATGCCGGAGGACAGGATAGGGAACAGACCGGGGGGAATGGATGTTTGCAGCCCTGAGTGAACACGACATCGCTCCCCGCACGGCCGCCTGCCGAGGCGGTACGGTGGAGCCTGAAGGAGTCGGGGCCAACTGGCCGTCCCGATACAGGCTGTGGAAGACGCCGCGCGTTGAGAGGGAGGAGCACCGATGATTCTGCTCCGTCGCCTGTTGGGTGACGTGCTGCGTCGGCAGCGCCAACGCCAGGGTCGCACCCTGCGCGAAGTCTCATCGTCCGCCCGGGTCTCGCTCGGATACCTCTCCGAGGTAGAGCGCGGCCAGAAGGAAGCCTCGTCCGAGCTGCTCTCATCGATCTGTGACGCCCTCGATGTGCGGATGTCCGAGCTGATGCGGGAGGTCAGCGACGAGCTGGCGCTCGCCGAGCTGGCCGAGTCCGCTGCGAGCGACGCCGTGCCCGCCCCGATGCGGCCGGTGCTCAATCCGCTGTCCGTCACCTCGGTCACCGGAGTGCCCGAGGAGCGCGTCACCATCAAGGCACCGACGGAGGCTGTGGACGTGGTCGCGGCCTGACGCCGGGAGGCGATCGTGGCCGCGTACGCCGCTGCTGCGGTTCCGCGCGGTGCGCGGGACGCGGCAGCCGGGTGAGATGTGGACGACAGGCCCCGCCGGACCCTTCCGGCGGGGCCTTCGTGTATGTGGAGCCGGCCGCGTCCGGCACCATTCCCCGGTACTCCGCCACCGGCGGGAGAGAGCCGGGGCCGGAGATGCTCCCGGGCCCGTGTGCTGCCGGAGCGGGGCCGCGCGAGAGGCTCTCGTGGCGAGCGCGACGGAAGTCCCCGTGCGTCCCGGCGCGACGTGCTGTGGTCGCGGGGTCGCCCGGGGTGCGGGACGATGACGATGTTCTCGATTTCGTCGACGGCCGGTCCTCTCCGCCGCACGCGGTGCTCCGCCCGATGCGGCCAGGGCTCCGTCGCGGGAGGTGGCGGCATGTCGGCTGTGCGCCCGTTGCTGCGGTGCCGGTGGGCACTCGGGAGTGCCTGTGCCCTCGGCTGGCTGTGCGCGATATGGCGGGTGGCCGCAGGGGAGGGCGGTCCGGTGGAGGCGTCGGTGACAGCGGGGGGATGGGGGTTGAGCGTACTGCCCGTGCACGTGGCGCGAGGACGCCCGGCACGGAAGGGGGAGGGCACCCGGCGGGCTGCCATGGCAGGGCGACCCGGCCGTGGGAACGGGCAATCCGACCGGTCGTGAGAGGCGGGAAGCCGGATAAGCCGGCTACCGGAAGAAGGACCCTGCGCGGCAGAGTCCGATCACCCGGCCCGCTTCGCGGCCGGAGCACGGAGGTCGGTGCAGCCGCGGCGCGGAGGTGGCCGACGCGGTCCGGTTCCTCCGCGGTCTCCCGATGGTGTCGCACCGTGTCCTCGGCGTGGCGGTGCGAAGCCGTTCCGGCCTCCGGAGGACAGGGCTGTCGCCGCGGCTTCGGCGCTCTCTCGACGGTCCGCGGCGAACAGGAAGGTGTGCCACGGGGGACCGCCCTCTCGCGTGACCTGTTCCGCTGGGTGCGCGCGCTGTTTCTCGCCGCGGCCGCACGGTGCGCTGAGGCGCCGGTGCGGCGCTGCAGCCGGAACGGAGGTCACCCGGGGCAGTCCTGCAGTCCTGGTCCTCCGTCAGGGACCGTGCGACGCCGGACGTGCTCAGTCCGACGCCGCCGCCCGCGAGCTGATGGCATGTCAAGTCTCGGTGGGTTGCGCTCCTTCTCCGGCGCCCCCGCGCGTCGGCTGGCAGTGCGGGCAGTACCAGACGGTGCGGACGCGTTCGGGCGGCCCGTGGGATCCGGTGCGAATCGGGGTGCCGCAGCGGTGGCACGGGCGGTTCCCGCGGCCGTAGACCGCCAGACCGCGGTCCGGCCGCGGGCTGTTGGTGGTACGGCGGCGGGACCGGTCCTTGTTCGCCTCCAGCAGCCGCTTGGCCGCGCCGACCAAGCGGGTCGCCAGCCCGGCGGGGAGCGAGCCCACCGGAGTCCAGGGCGAAGTGCGGGCCAGAAAGCACAACTCGGTTGCGTAGACGTTGCCGATACCGGCCAGGTTGCGCTGGTCGAGCAGAGCCTCGACCAGCGGCCGAGCCGGATCCTGGAGCAACCGCCGTTCGGCTTCGGCCGCGTCCCAGTCGGGGCCGAGCAGGTCGGGACCCAGGTGGCCGACCACGGTGAACTCCGCCGAGGTGCGCACCAGTTCCAATACGGGGAGCCGGATCCCGGCAGCGGTGTGCGACCCGGTGGACAGGAGCGCGCGGATCTGATGGCCGGGCCCGAAGCCCCGGAGCGGGTCGGTGTTCCCCGGCGGGTCCGCCCTGATCCGCCACGCACCCTCCATGCCCAGGTGGGAGTGCACCGTCAAGCCGCCCTCGACACGCATCAGCAGGTGTTTGCCGCGCGGAGAGACATCCAGCAGTATCCGGCCCGACAGATCGACCGTTGCCATCCTGGGCACCCGGAAGTCCGTGCGGACCAGCGCCTGCCCGGCCAGCGCCGAGTGCAGTGCGTGCGCGGTACGCCAGACGGTGTCCCCCTCGGGCATCGGCCGTCACCCCTTCCCCGACTTGCGCGACATCCCCGGCCTTCCGGCATCCTGCGCCATCCCGGCTCCCCGGGACATATGCCCATGGTTGCAGGAGCCACCGACGGAAGCGGGGGAGAGCGGCGGGAAGTGCCGGACGATCACGGGATACGATCCGGAGCCATGGGGCAGTGGGGATACCAACGACAGCACGACGCGCTCGACGTGGACGGAGAGGCCGAGGCCGAGCAGAGGGACGCGCTCGAAGGCGCGCGGGACTGGGTCGAGGACCATCTGGACCGCTGGCAGCCGGTGCTGCCCGCACTCAACCGCCACGTCGAAGGCGCCGTCACCCGGATGCAGTACCTCGCCGACCACCTGCGGCGGTCGGGGGAGCGGGCGCTGGCGGAGTGCGGACTGCGGCGGGAAGAGCACGAAGTCCTGCACCTGCTGACCGGGAACGGCGGGCGGGCGGACCTCACCGGGCTCGCCGTCGAACTCGGAACGGCGCCCAACGCCCTGTCCGAGCTGTTGGACGTGCTGGAGCAGCGGGACCTCGTGGCATGCACGGCCACCGGCGGCGCCTCCCCGGAAATCGTCCTCACCGACGAGGGGCGCTCCGTGTGGCTGGCCGCCATCGAGACGGCCGCCGAAGAAGAGCGTCGCCTGTTCGGCGTCCTGGACTGGCACGAACAGCGGCTGCTCGCCGGCCTTCTCCGGCAGATCATGCTGGCGACCAGCTCCGACAGCGAGTCCTCCGGGGCGTCCGGGCAGGAGTGACCGCCACCGCGCGGCTTCCGGGGCGGCCGGCGGCCGCACAGGGGGCCGGGGTGGACAGCGTCGTCCTGCCGAGGGCACTCGGCTATCTCGCGCGCAGCCGCAGCCCACGCGGGGTCGGATGGAACCCCGCGGCCTCCAGGGTGGCGCTCAACGGTGACGACAGCGCCGCAGTGCCGTTGACCCGCTCCACCGTGACGGTACCGAGCGCGCCCCGGCGTGCTGCCTCGGCGAGCGCCTCGACGGCCGCGACCACCTGCGCCGAGTCCGGCCGGTCCGCGGCTCCCGCGGCCGACGCGCCCTCGGGTTCCCCCGCGGCGCCCTCCGGTGCCGCGGGAGCCCGCGCCCAGGCCAGCAGCGTCTTCCCGCCCCGCTCGACATAGAGCGTCAGCGCGCCGTCGACCAGCACCACCAGCGCGCCCGCCTTTCGCCCCGGCTTGTGGGTGGCGCCGGGCGGAGGCGGCGGCCAGGGCAGGGCGGCACCATAGGCGTTCGCCGGGTCGGCGGCCGCCAGCACCAGCGCACCCGATCCCGCAGGGGCACCGCTCCTGTGCGGCCCGCCGTACGCGCCGGGGACGCCGCCCTCCCGCTCGCGGGCCGTGCTGACCGCGCGCAGTCTGTCCACCGCGCCGTCCATGGCGAACTGCGCGGCCCCCAGTCCCTCGACCACGTAGCCCCGCCGTGCCTGCCCGCTCTCCTCGAAGGCGGACAACACCCGGTAGGCGGCCGAGAATCCGCCCTCCACGCCTTCGGCGGCCACCGCGCCACGCGTCACCACGCCGTGCCGGTCCAGCAGGGTGCGGGCCAGCGCGTGCGCCCGGTGCGTCGGTTCGCCCTCCGCGGCGGGCAGCAGCGACCAGCGTCCGGCAACGGTCGGTGGCGCGGCGGCCGGCGCGCGCCCCGGACCGCGGCGGCCCGCACCGCTGCCCGCGGCGACTGCCGCCGCCGTGAACGAGCCGTAGCGCCCCCGCGGGGCGGGCCGCTTCGCGCGGTGCGCCGTCGAGCCCGCCGTACGCCCCGAGCCCAGCAGCGCGCGCAGCGGCGCGAGTGTGTCCCCGGTGACCCTGCCCGACCACACGAGATCCCACAGCGCCTCGGTGAGCTGCGGGTCGGTCGACTCCGGATACGCGGCCCGCGCGCGCTCGGCGATCTGCCGGAAGAACAGCCCGTAGCCCCCTTCCAGCGCTGTCAGCACCGCCTGGTGCACCGGAGTCAGTTCCAGCGGATGCGGAGAGGGCAGCAGCAGCGGGGCGGCGTCGGCCAACAGGAGTGAGATCCAGCCGTCCTTGCCGGGCAGCGCCCCGGCGCCCGCCCAGACGACCTCGCCCGAGGCGGTCAGCTCATCCAGCATGGGCGGCGCGTAGTCCGCGACTCTGCCGGGCAGTACCAGCTTCTCCAGCGCGGACGCCGGAACGGGCGCCCCCTGCAACTGCTCCACCGTGCGCAGCAGCCCTTCCACACCCCGCAGGCTGTTGGTGCGCACATGCTGCCACTGCGGCAGAAAGGCGGCCAGCGACTGCGGGGCGACCGGTTCCAACTCCTGGCGCAGCGCGGCCAGCGATCGGCGCCGCAGCCTGCGCAGCACCCCCGCGTCACACCACTCCTGGCCGATTCCCGAGGGGTGGAACTCGCCCTGTACCAGCCGCCCACCGGCCGCCAGCCGGTGCAGCGCACCGTCCGCGACAGCGGTCCCGAGCCCGAAGCGGTCCGCCGCCTCGGTGGAGGTGAACGGGCCGTGCGTGCGGGCGTAGCGCGAGAGCAGGTCGCCCAGCGGGTCCGCCACCGGCTCGGTGAAGGCTTCGGGAACCCCGACGGGCAGCGCCACCCCGAGCGCGTCCCGCAGCCGCCCAGCGTCCTCGATCGCCGCCCAGTGGTCCCGGCCCGCGATCCGCACCCGGACGGCGCGGCGAGCCGCCTCCAGCTCTGCCGCCCAGCCCGGCTCGGCGCCGCGCTCCGCCAACTCGTCCGGAGTGAGCGGGCCCAGCAGCCGCAGCAGGTCGGCCACGCCCTCCACGTCCTTGAGGCGGCGGTCCTCGGTACGCCACTGGAGTTCGCGCTCCAGCTCCGTCAGCACGTCGGCGTCCAGCAACTCCCGCAGCTCGGCCTGGCCCAGCAGCTCCGACAGCAGCCGCGAGTCCAGGGAGAGCGCGGCGGCCCGCCGCTCGGCCAGGGGCGAGTCGCCCTCGTACAGATACTGCGCGACGTAGCCGAACAGCAGCGACCGGGCGAACGGCGACGGCTCCGGCGTGGTGACCTCGACCACGCGCACCCGGCGGGACTCGATGTCGCCCATCAGCTCCGTGAGCCCCGGCACGTCGAACACGTCCTGCAGGCACTCGCGCACGGCCTCCAGAACGATCGGGAACGAGCCGAACTCGCTGGCCACCTGGAGGAGCTGGGACGCCCGCTGGCGCTGCTGCCACAACGGGGTGCGCTTGCCCGGGCTGCGGCGCGGCAGCAGCAGCGCGCGCGAGGCGCACTCCCGGAAGCGAGCCGCGAACAGTGCCGAATTGCCCACCTGGTCGGTGACGGTCTGCTCGACCTCGCCCTTGTCGAAGAGGACGTCGCCGACGCCCAGCGGAGGCTCGTCCCGGTCGCCCGGGGCCTCCTGCGCGGGTGTGCGCGGCGGGCGCGCCTCCCCGTCGAACAGGTCGAGGTCCATCAGCTCCGCGTCCGGCAGCCGCAGCACCAGGCCGTCGTCGGCGTGCATCACCTGCGCGTCCATGCCGTATCGCTCTGTCAGCCGGGCGCCGATGGCCAGCGCCCAGGGCGCGTGTACCTGGGCGCCGAACGGGGAGTGCACCACGATCCGCCAGTCGCCCAGCTCGTCGCGGAAGCGTTCGACGACGATCGTCCTGTCGTCCGGGACGTGCCCGGCGGCCTCGCGCTGCTCGCTCAGATAGGCCAGCAGATTGCCGATCGCCAGCGCGTCCATCCCGGAGGCCGCCAGTCGCTGCTCCGCCTGCTCGCGGGAGAGCGAGCCGATCTCCCGCAGAAAGGCGCCCAGCGCCCGGCCCAGCTCCAGCGGTCTGCCCAGCTGATCGCCCCGCCAGAACGGCAGCCGGCCCGGCACCCCGGGCGCGGGAGTGACCAGGACACGGTCCCGGGTGATGTCCTCGATCCGCCATGTCGTGGTCCCCAGAGTGAAGACATCACCCACCCGGGACTCGTAGACCATCTCCTCGTCCAGTTCCCCGACGCGGCCGCCGCCCTTCTTCGGGTCGGCTCCGGCCAGGAACACCCCGAACAGCCCCCGGTCCGGGATGGTGCCGCCGGAGGTGACGGCCAGCCGCTGCGCGCCGGGGCGGCCGCTGAGCGTCTCGGCCACCCGGTCCCACACCAGCCGCGGGCGCAGCTCCGCGAAGGCGTCCGAGGGATACCGCCCGGCCAGCATGTCCAGCACCGAGGTGTAGGCGGACTCCGGAAGCGCGGCGAACGGCGCCGCCCGCCGCACCAGGGCCAGCAGCTCGTCCACGTTCCAGGTGTCCACCGAGGCCATCGCGACGATCTGCTGGGCGAGGACGTCCAGGGGATTGGCGGGGATGCGCAGCGCCTCGATGGCGCCCTCGCGCATCCGCTCGGTGACCACGGCGGACTGCACCAGATCGCCCCGGTACTTGGGGAAGACCACTCCCGCCGAGACCGCGCCCACCTGGTGGCCAGCCCGGCCCACACGCTGCAGTCCCGAAGCCACCGAGGGCGGCGACTCCACCTGGATCACGAGATCGACGGCTCCCATGTCGATCCCCAGCTCCAGACTGGAGGTGGCCACCACGGCCGGCAGCCTGCCCGCCTTCAGGTCCTCCTCGACCTGGGAGCGCTGCTCCTTGGAGACCGAGCCGTGGTGCGCCCGGGCGAGCAGCGCTGGTGCCCCGGTGACCGCGCCCGCGTTGCCCATCAGCTCGGCCGGCGAGTGGTCCTCGGGCATGGGCTCGCCCGTGGCACGTTCGTAGGCGATCTCGTTCAGCCGGTTGCACAGCCGCTCGGCCAGCCGCCGGGAGTTGGCGAAGACGATGGTCGAGCGGTGCTCCTGGATGAGGTCGGTGATCCGCTCCTCCACCGAGGGCCAGATCGACGGCGTGTCCCCACCGCCCGGACCACCGCCCGCGGCCCCCGAGGCGTCCTGCGCTGGGGAGCCGCCCAGCTCGCCCATGTCCTCGACGGGCACCACGACCGAGAGATCGAACCGCTTGCCCGAGGGCGGCTGCACGATCGCGGCGTTCCTGCGGGGCGAGAGGAAGCGGGCCACCTCGTCCACCGGCCGCACGGTGGCCGACAGACCGATCCGGCGCGCCGGGCCGTCCAGCAGCTCGTCCAGCCGCTCCAGCGAGAGCGCCAGATGTGCGCCCCGCTTCGTGCCCGCCACGGCGTGCACCTCGTCGAGGATCACCGTCTCGACGCCGGAGAGCGCCTCCCGGGCGCCGGAGGTCAGCATCAGGAAAAGCGACTCGGGGGTGGTGATCAGGATGTCCGGCGGGCGCCGGGCGATCGACCTGCGCTCGGTCGCGGGGGTGTCGCCGGAGCGGATCCCGACCCTGATCTCCGGCTCGGGCAGCCCCAGCCGCAGCGACTCCTGCCGGATACCCGTGAGGGGGCTGCGCAGGTTGCGTTCGACATCGACGGCGAGCGCCTTCAGCGGCGACACGTACAGCACACGGCAGCGCTTGAGCGGGTCGGCGGGTGGCGGGGCGGCGGCCAGCGCGTCCAGCGAGGCGAGGAAGGCGGCCAGCGTCTTGCCCGAGCCGGTCGGTGCCACCACGAGCGCGTCCGACTCCTCCGCCAGCGCGCGCCAGGCGCCCTCCTGCGCGGCCGTGGGCTCGCTGAAGGCACCCGTGAACCATGCACGGGTCGCCGGTGAGAAGGCGTCCAGCGCCGATGTCCGACCCATGGTTCCCATCGTGCAGCACGGCACTGACACCGGCCCGGGACCGCGACCGGCGCGGCACGCGAGAGCGGCGGCCGAGTCGACACAGCCCCCGCTCGTCGGATCATCGGAGCGGAGGATACTGGGGGACATGACGCGGGAGGAGAGGGCGCACTACTGGCAGTCGCCGAAGCTGCCGGGAGTGGACCTGCTGCGAGCCCGCTACATCCGCAAGACCTTCGCCCGGCACACACACGAGACGTATGTGCTCGCCGCGATCACCGACGGGGTGGAGGCCTTCCACCACGGCGGCCGCATACACCGGGTGGGCGCCGGAGGAATGGCGCTGATCAACCCGGACACGATGCACACCGGGCACGCCGGGACGCCCGAGGGCTGGACCTACGAAGTGCTCTACCCCGACACCGCCCTGGTCGCCCGGATCGCGGCCGAGACCACCAGCCTCCGGGGCACCCCCGGGTTCACCGTCGCGGCTGCCGACGACCCGGTCTCCGCCCGCCAGGTGCGGGCCGTGCACCGGGCGCTCGACGAGGGCAACGCGCTCGCCGCCGACACCCACCTGCACGCGGTGGTCGCCCGGCTGCTGAAGCTGCACGGCGGCGTGCTGCCCGAACGCCCCGTCCGCCTCGCGGGTGCCCGGTACGCGCTGCGGGCCCGCGCGATGCTGGAGGAGCGGATGGCCGATCCGCCTTCCCTGGAGAGCCTCGCCGCCGAACTGGGGACCAGCCCCTTCGCCCTGCTGCGCGCCTTCCGCCGGATGTACGGGATGCCGCCGCACACCTGGCTGACGGACGCGCGCGTGCACCGGGCGCGCGCCCTGCTGGACGCGGGGCTGCCGGTCGCGGAAACGGCCACGGCCGTCGGCTTCACCGACCAGTCCCACCTGACGCGGCACTTCGGCCGGATCGTCGGCGTACCGCCCGGCGCCTACCGGCGGGGACGTGCAAGAACGTACAAGAACGGATGAGATCCGGTTCCCTAACGTGACCGCGTGCCACAGCGGAGAGAAACCCTCGAGCAACCGGAGGCGCAGAGCGCCTCCGCGCCCCCGGAAACCACCGGCAGACCCAGTGCGCCGGGCGATGCCGCAGCGGAGAGCCCGCCGCGCGACGACCGCGCCGTCATACGCGACGCACTGGGCGTCGGCGTCGCTGTCGGACTCTCCGGCTTCGCCTTCGGCGTGACGGCCGCCGGTGCGGGCGTCTCCCTCGCCCAGACCTGCGCCCTGAGCCTGTTCGTCTTCACCGGCGCTTCGCAGTTCGCCCTCGTCGGCGCGCTCGCTGCCGGGGGCGGTCCCCTGACCGCCGCTGCCGGTGCCTTCTTCCTGAGCTTCCGGAACGCCTTCTACGGGCTGCGGCTCTCCCGGCTGCTCGGGCTGCGCGGCAGTGTGCGGCTGGCCGCCGCACACTGGGTGATCGACGAGACCTCGGCCGTCGCCCTGGCGCAGCGCGGACAGCACGCCGTCCGGCTCGGTTTCACCGTCACCGGAGCGACGCTGTTCGTGCTGTGGAACCTCACCACCCTGATCGGCGCGCTGGGCGCCGGAGCCCTGGGGGACACGGACACCTGGGGCCTGGACGCGGCCGGCCCCGCGGCCTTTCTCGCCCTGCTGGCGCCCATGCTCCGCACCGGTCAGGAGCGAACGACAGCAGCTGTGGCCGTCGTCCTGGGGCTCGGGCTGCTGCCGCTGCTGCCGGCCGGGGTGCCGGTGCTGGCGGCCGCACTGGCGGCACCTCTCGTGCTGCTGGTGCACGGCAGAGTGCTGCCCCGTCGGCGGGCGGCAGGGGAAGCGGAGCGGACCGCGAGCGAGGAGACACGATGAGCGTGTGGATCGCCATAGGGACCACAGCCCTCGGCTGCTACCTGGTGAAGCTGCTCGGCCTCTCGGTACCCGCGGGGGTGCTGGAGCGGCCCCTGGTCCAGCGGCTGGCCGCGCTGCTGCCCGTCGCGCTGCTCGCGGCACTGATCGCGCAGCAGACTTTCGCCGACGAGGTGTCGCTGGTGCTCGACGCCCGCGCCGCGGGGCTTGCCGCAGCCGCCGCAACGCTGGCGCTGCGGGCGCCGTTCCTGGTGGTCGTCGCCGCCGCGGTGCTGGTCACGGCCGGCGTACGGGCGCTGGGCTAGGGCCCCGTCCGTATCCCGCCGGGCTCGTGTGGTCCGGGCAGCACTCGGGGCGCCGTCGCCGGTCGTCCGCTCCGCGGAGCGGACGACCGTGCGGCCCCGCACGGACCGGCCGCAGGTGCCGCTTCGGAGGACGTCTGCCCGGAGCGCAGTGTGCTCACAGCCGGCCGTAGGCCCGCAGCGTGTGCAGGGCCTCCAGCGTGACCTGCGGACGCCCCTCCAGCGCTGTTCCCGGTGCCCAGTGGCGCCGGTTGACGTCCCAGCCGCCGTCGTCCCGCTGTCGGCTGACCAGGTGGTCGAGTGCGCGCTCCAGCTCCACGTCGGAGAACCAGCGCCGGGCTGGCGAGCTGGGGGCACGCGCGAAGTCGGTCGGGTAGTGGTACTCGGCCGGTGCGTACCCTTCGGGAAGCGGGACGTCCCTCCTGCGGGCCGGGTCCGTCACGACGAGGCGCTGCTCGCGCACCAGCGTCCCCAGGCGCTCCGCGGCGGCCTCGGCGCGAGGCCGGTCGGGGACGCCTTCCAGGAAGGCGAGCGCCGCCCGCACCTCGTACGGATGGGTCTTGCCCAGGGACTCGATGACGCTCCAGCAGTAGTCCGTCGCGCGGAACAGCCAGGCGTGCCACACGTTGTTGCGGTGCAGGGCGCCGACCACCGGGCCGGTGGCCAGCAGGTCACCCGGCGGCGTGTCCACGACCGGGAACCAGGGCGCTGCCGGGCAGCCGCGCAGCGAGGGATGCACGGCGGGCAGCGCGCCCTCCGGGGTGGAGACTGCTGTCAGATAGCGGCCGATGCGCTCCACCCGCTGCCCGGCGCAGCGCCCGATGCTGTCCAGGACCCGCACGGCGGCGGCAGTGTGCAGCGGCTGGCTCACCGGGCCGCGCAGATCGGGGTCGAGAGCGTGGCCGTAGCCGCCGTCGCTGTTGCGGTAGGCGTCGAGAGCCGTCTCGACGGCGCCCGGATCGCCGTCCAGGAAGTCGTGCGCGAATCGGCGCTGCTCCAGGACGCGCGCCGTCAGCCAGATGAAGTTCTCCGCACGGGAGAGGACCGATCCACAGGGAGCCATTCCCCGACGGTAGGCCCGCGCGCCCCCGGGGGTCGGCCGGTCGGGGAGAGCCGCCCCCGAGGGCTGGATACTGGAGTCATGCGGTTGACGGATTTCTGGCAGCGGATGGCGGAGCACTTCGGTGAGTCCTACGCCGACTCCTTCGCGCACGACCATGTGATGTCCGGTCTGGGCGGCCGGACGGTGCACGGCGCACTCGCCGCGGGCTGGGACGCGAAGGACATCTGGCGCGTGGTGTGCGACGTCATGGAGGTCCCCGCGCACAAGAGGTGAGTCGTTTACCTGACGGCGTCTCCGCGGGCGCGAAACTTGCCCGGTGGGTGCACCAGGCGACGGCGACGGGCAGCGGGACGGTCGCGCCGGAGGCGGAGTCGGCCGTGGCGGTCCGGCGGCCGGGGGAGCCGGCTCTGGGGAGCCGCCCGGACCGCGTCCCGGGGCGCGGGCCTCCGGCATGCCGCGCTGGCTGCCCCGGGCCTTCGTGCTCGCCTTCGGCCTCCTCGCCGCGTACCAGATCCTCACCTGGGCCTTCCTGCGTGTTCTCGGTCTGCTGCTGAACGTGCTGATCGCGTTCTTCCTGGCGCTGGCCATGGAACCCGCGGTCGCCGGTCTGTCCCGGCGCGGTGTGCGCCGCGGCCCGGCCACGGCGCTGGTCTCCGTCGTCCTCCTGGCCGCCGCGGCGGGGTTCTTCGGGGCGCTCGGCTCGCTCTTCGTCGAGCAGGTCAGCCGCATTGTGGAGAACCTGCCCCGGTACGTCTCCGACGTGCTCAGCTGGAGCAACGCCCACTTCCACACCGACCTGGACGTCGACAGGCTCCGCTCGCGGGTCGTCCACTCCGACTGGGCGCGCGGATTCCTGCGCAGCGGGGCGCGGAACGTGTGGGGGATCTCCGCCACCCTGCTGGGCGGGGTCTTCCAGCTCCTGACGGTTGCCCTGTTCACCTTCTATTTCGCCGCCGAGGCGCCCCGGCTGCGGGTGGCACTGTGCTCGGTGCTGCCGCCCGCGCGGCAGGCGGAGGTGCTGCGGGCTTGGGAGATCGCCGTGGCCAAGACCGGGGGGTACCTCTACTCGCGGGCCCTGATGGCGCTGATCTCCGGGGGTGCGCACTACGTCTTCCTCGAACTGCTCGGCGTGCCCTACGCCGCCGCGCTGGCGATCTGGGTCGGGGTGGTCTCGCAGTTCGTGCCCACCGTCGGCACCTACATCGGCGGAGCGCTGCCGCTGCTGATCGCGTTCACCGTGGACCCCTGGACGGCCCTGTGGGTCCTGGTGTTCATCGTCCTCTACCAGCAGCTGGAGAACTACGTCCTGCAGCCGCGGATCACGGCGCGGACCGTGGACATCCACCCGGCCGTCGCCTTCGGCTCGGTGGTCGCCGGGACCTCGCTGCTGGGGGTCGTGGGTGCGCTGGTCGCGATCCCCGCCACGGCGACACTCCAGGGGTTCCTCAGCGCGTACGTGAAGCGCTACGACGTACCGGGCGACGCTGACGGGCCCCGTCCGCGGCGGTGGAAGGGCCGCGGGGGACGTGAGGGGCGTGAGAGACACGCAGGGCGTAAGAGCCGCGAGGGTCGTGACGGAAGCAGCCAGTGGTGGCGCCGCGGCCGGTGAACGCGGCGGATCCTCGACGGCGCCTGGCTCGGTTCACCTTCGTCTCGACGTCCTCATCTGCGGTTCTGCGGGTTTTCCACAGGCATGCGGGGCGACTTGACGCAAAAATCGAACATCGATTCTTATGGAGGCTCCGGCGAGCACGCCCGCTCAGGCCATGGCCCAGTGAGCGCGGGTCCGGACCGATTGTCAGTGGCAGCCGCTAGCGTCGTGAGACGTGAAGCGATCGACTCAAGCAAACAACCGGGTGGCACCCATGGCAGGAACCGACCGCGAGAAGGCGCTCGACGCCGCGCTCGCACAGATTGAACGGCAATTCGGCAAGGGCGCCGTGATGCGCATGGGCGAGCGGCCGAACGAGCCGATCGAGGTCATCCCCACCGGGTCGACCGCCCTGGACGTGGCCCTCGGCGTCGGCGGCCTGCCGCGCGGTCGTGTGGTCGAGGTCTACGGCCCGGAGTCCTCCGGCAAGACGACCCTGACCCTGCACGCGGTGGCCAACGCGCAGAAGGCGGGCGGCACGGTGGCCTTCGTGGACGCCGAGCACGCGCTGGACCCCGAGTACGCCAAGCGCCTCGGCGTCGACACCGACGCGCTGATCCTCTCGCAGCCGGACAACGGCGAGCAGGCCCTCGAGATCACCGACATGCTGATCCGCTCCGGCGCGCTGGACCTGATCATCGTGGACTCGGTCGCGGCGCTGGTGCCCCGGGCCGAGATCGAGGGCGAGATGGGCGACTCCCACGTAGGCCTCCAGGCCCGGCTGATGAGCCAGGCGCTGCGGAAGATCGCCGGTGCGCTGAACCAGTCCAAGACCACCGCGATCTTCATCAACCAGCTCCGCGAGAAGGTCGGCGTGATGTTCGGTTCGCCGGAGACCACCACGGGCGGCCGCGCACTGAAGTTCTACGCCTCGGTGCGGCTCGACATCCGCCGCATCGAGACCCTGAAGGACGGCACCGACGCCGTCGGCAACCGCACCCGCGTCAAGGTCGTCAAGAACAAGGTCGCGCCGCCCTTCAAGCAGGCCGAGTTCGACATCCTCTACGGCATGGGCATCAGCCGCGAGGGCGGCCTGATCGACATGGGCGTGGAGAACGGCTTCATCCGCAAGTCCGGAGCCTGGTACACCTACGAGGGCGATCAGCTCGGCCAGGGCAAGGAGAACGCCCGCAACTTCCTGCGGGACAATCCCGACCTCGCCAACGAGATCGAGAAGAAGATCAAGGAGAAGCTGGGCATCGGCGTACAGCCGCAGGACCCGGCCGGCGAGCCCGGCACCGATGCTGCGGACAGCAGTCCGGCAGCCCCCGCGGCGGACAGCGGCACGGACCCGGCCAAGAGCGTTCCGGCTCCGGCGGCCAAGGCGGCCAGGACGAGTAAGGCGTCCAAGGCCGCTGCGGCCAAGAGCTAGTCCGTGACACGGCGCAGTGACTGGCCGGAGTACACACCTTCCACACCTTCCCCGGAGCCGCCCCCGGCCTCCGCCCGCTGGGGCGAGGGCCTGTCGGCGGACATCCAGGACAGCGATGGTCCCGCTCCGTCGAGGGCCGAAGCGGGACCATCGCGTGCGTCGTCCCGGAACCGGGGGCGAGGCTCGGACGGGGAGCGGGGACCCGGGGCGGAGGCCGAGCCGAAGGACCCGGTGGAGCGGGCCAGGGCCATCTGTCTCCGACTGCTCACCGGCACGCCCAGGACGCGACGGCAGCTCGCCGACGCGCTCCGCAAGCGAGAGGTGCCCGAGGAGGCGGCGGAGGAGGTGCTGGCCAGATTCGAGGACGTCGGTCTCATCGACGACGCCGCGTTCGCCGCAGCCTGGGTGGATTCCCGGCACCACAGCAGAGGTCTGGCCCGCAGAGCGCTCGCCCGCGAACTGCGCACCAAGGGCGTGGATTCCACAGTGATCGACGAGGCTGTCGGCCGGCTCGACTCCGACTCCGAGGAGGAGACGGCCCGTGCCCTGGTGGCGCGCAAACTGCGCTCCACCCGGGGGCTCGACCGGGAGAAGCGCCTTCGGCGGCTCGTCGGCATGCTGGCCCGCAAGGGGTACTCCGAGGGCCTCGCGCTCCGCGTGGTCCGGCGTGCGCTCGAGGAGGAGGGCGAGGACCCGGAGATGCTCGACGAGCATCTCCACGGCCTGTGACGGCGGTGAGCGGGCCGGACAGCGAGTCGGCCGGCGGTCCGGCAGCCCACCGCGACCGGGTGCTGCCGCACCCGCCACGCCCGGTCCGGGCAGCGCACCGCGCGCCACCCGCTCCCGCGCGGCCGGAGCGGCCCCGGGGTCATGTGTGCGCGCCCCCGCGCACCGCCTCCGCGCAGGCCCGCAGCGCGTGCGGACGTCCCGCGGGGAAGGCCGCCGCGAGATGGCCGTCCGCGCGGATCGCCAGCACCGTGTGCGCCGCCGCCTCCGGGTAGCTCTCGGCGACCAGCAGCGTCGCGCGCAGCGGCAGCTCTGCCACGGCGGACGCCAGCTCGGGCATCATGCCCGCCGACAGCCAGTGCCTGCTGTCCCATACGCCGGTGCCCGGAGCCACCAGCAGCACCAGCAGCTCTCCGCCGGGCCCGCCCAGCCAGTCGTGCAGCGCGCCGCGGGAGCCGTCCGCCGCCGTGACCGGGACGTCGGACACCGGAGCCCCGGGGGCCGTTCCCACCGACACCGTTTCAGCACTCAGACGCGCAGATGTCAACGGCGTGCGGGCGTAGGTAGGGGGCGCGCCCAGCAGGCCGCGCCCCAAGTGGCCGTCGGTGAGCAGCCCCAGACGGGAGCGCGCACCCCCGCCCGGGAGCAGCGCGCGCAGCCCGCCGCCGCGCCGCACCACGGGCAGCGTCTGGTCGACGGCGCGCAGTCGGGCGGCCACGGCACCCCGTCGTTCCGTCTCGTAGCTGTCCAGCAAGGTGTCCGCCGCCGCGCCGTGACCGTGGTGCCAGGCCAGTGCGAGCTTCCAGGCGAGGTTGGCCGCGTCCCGCAGTCCCTCGTCGACGGACTGCACCCCCAGCGCGCCGGTCAGATGCGCGGCGTCCCCGGCGAGGAAGACGCGCTGGACGCGCCAGTGCCGGGCCAGCCGCTGGTGGGCGGTGTGCACACCGGTGTCCACGAGTTCGTAGGGTCCGATACCGCCGCGGCCGGGGTCCTGCGGTCCAGAACCGTGTCCGCGCCCGCTCGCGGACTCGCCGCGGCCGGGCGCCGCGGAGCTCACCGACTCCTCGGACCAGATCGCGAGGGTCTCCGCCACCCGCTCCAGCATCTCCTCGGGGGTGACCAGCTCACCGCGCGGCGGCAGCAGCCAGTCCAGCCGCCAACGCTCGTCGGCGAGCGGGCGGGCGGTCACCTCTCCCGGTGCTCCGTCCGGGTCGCGGTGCAGCAGTGCGCTGCCCACGTCGGCGGCGCCGCGCCGGCCGTCCGCTTCGTGGGCCCCCTCCTCCCACGGCAGTCGCACCCGCAGTGTGGCGACCGCGTGCCGTTCGACCGAGGTACGTCCGGGGAAGCGCACCCCGAGCAGCTTGCGGACGGTCGAGCGTGCGCCGTCGCAGCCCACGGCGTAGCTGCCGCGCCACCAGGTGCCGGAGGGTCCCCGGGTGTGCGCGGTGACCCCGTCGGGGTCCTGTTCCAGCAGGTCCACATGGCTGCCGCTGACGATCCGCGCCAGCTTCTCGTCCGCCAGAGCGCTGCGCAGTGTCCGCTCCAGCGCGTGCTGCTCGATGTGCAGCGGTGCCTGTTCCGGGGGAAGGTCGACCCGCTCGACCGGCTGCGCGCGGCGCCGGGTGCGCCAGGAGCGCCAGCGCAGTCCGGGCAGTGCGGGCAGGATGGCGGCGGTGTCCGGACGCAGCAGGCAGGTGCGGGCCGCGCGGGCCGCGGGGACACCGTCGGTGGAGTCCAGGACCAGGGAGGGGACGGCGTGCCGGGCGAGGGCGAGGGACAGGGCGAGGCCGGCCGGGCCCGCCCCGACGACGATCACCGGGTCCACGGTGCGGAGACCTCACTGCCCTGATGGTGCTGACGGGGGCCGGGGTTCTCCGATGGTGGAGCCTGGTGCGCGATCACGCTGGTATGCAACCCATTGCCTGAGCATGCGTCAAGTGAGGCCTTGGGACGCCGAGACGGCCTGTGGCTCGGGCGGGTGCCCTCGCCACAGGCCGTCGTGGGCCGGTGCCGTGCGGATCAGCCGGTCGAGCCGCGGGTCACTTCGACGGCGGTGCGGTGCCGTCCGGACCCTTCGTCTCGGGCGCTGCGGGGGCTGCGGCCTCCTCCAGCTCCTTCGCCTCGGCAGGCACGATTCCTGCCTTGGAGCGGCTGCCGCGCTGCTCGACGAACTTCGCGAGCCATGCCAGGGCGAGACACAGCGAGATGTAGATGGCGCCGAAGACGATGACTGTCTGCACCGTCGGATAGACGCCGCCGACCGGGGTGTTGTTGGCGATCAGGCGGGCCGAGTACAGCAGCTCCGGGTAGAGGATGATGTAGCCCAGCGAGGTGTCCTTGAGGGTGACCACCAACTGGCTGATGATGGACGGCAGCATGGCGCGTACGGCCTGCGGGAACAGCACCGAGGCGGTCACCTGCGTCTTGCGCAGTCCGAGTGCGTAGGCCGCCTCGACCTGGCCCTTGGGCACCGAGTTGACACCGGCGCGCAGCACCTCGGCCTGGACGCAGCCGTTGTAGATGGTCAGGCCCAGCACGAGCGCCCACATGGAGGTCATGTGGCCGAGGATGCCCACCCACAGCGCGAAGATCGTGATGAGCAGGGGGATCGACCGGAACAGGTCGATGAAGACGACCGCCACCCAGCGCACCGGCTTGTGGTCGGACAGCCGGGCCACGCACAGCAGCACCGCGAAGACCAGGGAGAAGACGCCCGCCAGGGCGAACACCTTCAGGGTGGACATCAGGGCGTCGAGGATGTTCTCCCGGATGCCCGCGTAGTTGAAGATGTCCCACAGCTCGCCCTCGAACTGCCCCTTGTTGTAGAGCCGGTAGCAGACCCAGGCGATCAGGGCGGCGAGGCCGATGCTGCCGACGATCGAGTAGACGAGGTTGCGGAAGCGCGCCTTCGGGCCGGGCGCGTCGAACAGGACGCTCGCGCTCATCGGGCGACCTCCAGACCCTTCTCCAGCAGCCGGAAGAGGCCGTTGATGGCGTAGGTGATGACCAGATAGCCCAGAGTGATCCAGATGAAGATCACGGCGATGTCGTAGCCGTCGTTGCTCAGTGTCTTCTGGATGTTGAACAGGTCGACGTTGTCGAAGGCACCGGCGACCGCGGTGTTCTTCGTCAACGCGATGAATATGCTGCTCAGCGGGGGTACGACCGAGCGCGTGGCCTGGGGGAGCACCACGATGCGCATGGTCTGGGTGAACGTCATTCCGATGGCGCGGGCGGCCTCGGCCTGGCCCATCGGCACGGTGTTGATGCCGGAGCGGACGGCCTCGGCGACGAAGGACGAGGTGTAGAAGCCGCAGGCGCAGACGGCCAGCACGAAGGAGTTGACGCCGGGGAAGAGCACCTTGGGCACCACGAAGAACGCCACCAGGAACAGCAGCGTGAGCGGGGTGTTCCGCAGCACGTTCACCCAGAGGGTGCCGAAGATGCGCAGCGGAGGAACCGGCGAGACGCGGAAGCCGGCGATCAGCAGTCCGAGTACGACGGCGAGCAGCGCGCTGACCACCGTCAGCCACAGAGTGCCGAGGAATCCCTCGCGGAACAGCGCCAGGTTGTCGAGCAGTACGTTCATGAATTCTCCGCGAGGAGTCGCGTAGGGACGGCGGGAAGGGCCGGGCCGGTCACCCGGCGGTCACCCGCCGGGTGCGAGGCACCGGGAAGGGCGGGCGGCGCCCGCAACACCACGCCCCGCCCCGCGCGGCACCGGTGCCGGGGAGCGGGGCGTGCGGCATCACTTCTCGGTGATCTCGGGCGGCGTCTTGAACTTGGAGCCGGACTTGCCCAGCGTCGCGTCGTACGCCTTCTTGTAGTCGCCGTTGTCCTCGTGCTTCTTGATCGAGTCGGCGACGGCCTTCTGCAGCGCCGCGTCGCCCTTCTTCAGGCCGACGCCGTAGGGCTCGTCGGAGAAGGGCTTGCCGACGACCTTGAGCTTGCCGGGGTTCTGCGCGGCGTAGCCCATCAGGATCGCGTCGTCCGTGGTGACCGCGTCGACCTGGCCGTCCAGGAGCTGCGAGACGCACTCGGAGTACTTGCTCAGCTCGGTGACCTTGGCGCCGTACTTGGGCTTCTTGATGACCTGCAGCGGCGTCGAGCCGACGATGGAGCAGACCTTCTTGTCCTTGACCGACTCCGGTCCGGTGACCTCCTTCTCGTCCTTGCGGACGAGCAGCGAGGCGCCGGCGTGGAAGTAGGGGCCGGCGAAGTCGATCTGCTTCTTGCGCTCGTCGTTGATCGTGTAGGTGCCGATCATCAGATCGACGTCGCCCTTGGAGACCGTGGTCTCGCGGGCGCCGGAGTCGACGGTCTTCCACTCGATCTGCTTGGGCGCGAAGCCCAGGTCGGCCGCGACCATCTTGGCCATCTCGATGTCGAAGCCGGAGTACTTCTTGGTCGACTGGTCCTGGAAGCCGAGGTAGGGCTGGTCGGCCTTGGCGCCGATGACGATCTTCCCGCGCTTCTGGGCCTTCTTCAGGACGGCCGAGTCGACCGTGACGTCCTTGGCGACCTCGTAGGTGGGGAGCGCCTTCTCGTCCGTCTGGTCCTTGGGCTTGTCGCCCGCGGAGCCCTCCTTGCCACCGCAGGCCGCGGTGGCGGCGAGGGCCAGGACGGCGGCTGCCGCCGCTGCGGTCTTGTGGAACTTCATGGTGAACATCCCTTGCTCGGAAAGTCGTTGGCCCGGTGTGCCGAAGCGCTGCCCGTCCGACTGCGCGGGGCTGCCGGGCCGGGCGGTGGATACGGGGTCATACGGGGTCACATGGCAAGCGGCGAAAGCTCAGTGGTGCAGGATCTTCGAGAGGAAGTCCTTGGCGCGGTCGCTGCGCGGGTTGCTGAAGAACTGCTCCGGGGTGGCTTCCTCCACGATCCGGCCGTCCGCCATGAAGACCACGCGGTTCGCCGCCGAGCGCGCGAAGCCCATCTCATGGGTGACGACGACCATGGTCATGCCGTCCCGGGCCAGTTGCTGCATGACCTCCAGGACTTCATTGATCATCTCGGGGTCGAGGGCCGAGGTCGGCTCGTCGAAGAGCATCACCTTCGGGTCCATCGCCAGGGCCCGGGCGATCGCGACGCGCTGCTGCTGGCCGCCGGAGAGCTGCGCGGGGTACTTGTCGGCCTGGTTGCCGACGCCGACCCGGTCCAGCAGCGCGCGGCCCTTCTGCTCCGCGGTCTGCTTGTCCGTCCTGCGGACCTTTGTCTGGCCCAGCGTGACGTTCTCGAGCACCGTCTTGTGCGCGAAGAGGTTGAAGGACTGGAAGACCATGCCGACGTCGGCACGGAGCTTCGCCAGTTCCCTGCCCTCCTCGGGCAGCGGCTTCTCGTCGATCGTGATGCTGCCCGAGTCGACCGTCTCCAGCCGGTTGATGGTGCGGCACAGTGTGGACTTGCCCGACCCCGAGGGGCCGATGACGACGACGACCTCGCCGCGCGCGATGGTCAGGTCAATGTCCTGGAGGACGTGCAGCGCACCGAAGTGCTTGTTGATGTTGTCCAGTACGACCAGCTTGTCGGTCGCGGGCTCGGGACCGCCTGCGTCCTTGGTCACCGATACTTCGCTCATCGACGTCCAGCTCCGTCCTCGTCGGTTGCGAGGACCTTAGTGAGCGGCTGCGAGGAGCGTCATTACATCTGAGCTGAAATTGAGCATAACGATCCGGCCGCAACCCGGCAGAGTGGGTATAGAGGGCAAGGGGGGACCGATCGGTCCCCCGGTCCCGCAACGGCTGCTCTCCCCGGCCCGCCCCGGTCCGGCCGGACCCGGCCCGGTCCGGTGGGCGGTCCGAGGCGGCAGCCGGCGCAGCGGCCGCCTGACGGCCGTCGTACCGGCTGTATAACGGATGTCCGTTCGGTCCGGGTGAGCCCTTGACTCACCTGCGCCGATCAGCGTGGATGCACTGTTGGACTCGTTCGCCGGAGGCGGTGGGAGAACAGGAGGTGCCCGGTGAAACTGCTGCTCGTCGAGGACGACGACCGCGTCGCCGCGGCGCTCTCCGCGGTGCTGGCGCGGCACGGCTTCGAGGTCACCCATGTACGCAGCGGCGCCGAGGCGCTCCAGGAGCTCCTCGTGGGCGGTCAGGAGGGGCCCGGCTTCGCCGTCGTCCTGCTCGACCTGGGCCTGCCCGACCAGGACGGCTTCGAGGTGTGCGGCCGTATCCGCCGCACCAGCTCCACCCCGGTGATCATGGTGACCGCACGGGCCGATGTGCGCTCCCGCATACACGGCCTCAATCTCGGCGCGGACGACTACGTCGTCAAGCCCTACGACATGGGGGAGCTGCTGGCCCGGATCCATGCCGTGAGCCGCCGTACGGCAGTCGAAGAGGCGTCCCCGCCCGGCGAGCGGGCCGCCTCCCAGGGCCCGGACGAGAGCGGCATCCTGCGGCTGGGCGCGGTGACCATCGAGCTGCCCACCCGCCGGGTCAGCGTGGACGGCGCACCCGTATCGCTCACCCGCAAGGAGTTCGACCTGCTGGCGCTGCTGGCCCAGCGCCCCGGTGTCGTCTTCCGGCGCGAGCAGATCATCAGCGAGGTCTGGCGGACGAGCTGGGAGGGGACCGGGCGCACCCTGGAGGTGCACGTGGCCTCGCTCCGCTCGAAACTGCGGCAGCCGACCCTCATCGAGACGGTGCGCGGGGTGGGCTACCGCATGACCACCCGGGCCGACTGACCCGGCCGGCCGGAACCCCGACGTGCGCACCCGCCTCCTCCCCCTTCTCATCGTCCTGCTGGCCGGGGTCCTGCTCGCCCTGGGCTTCCCGCTGGCGTTGAGCCAGGCGCAGGCCGAGCAGCAGCGGGTGGTGGTCGACCGGATCGACGACACCGCACGCTTCGCCTCGCTCGCGCAGTTCGTCACCTCCACCAGCGCACCGGACGAACGCCGCGCCACCCTCCAGCACGAGCTGGACCGCTACCACGACCTCTACGGCATCCGCGCTGGTGTCTTCTACCGCGACGGCCGCACCATGGCGGCTTCCCCCGCCACCTGGCGGATACCGGGCGAGGACAAGGCGGCCGGACCGGAGGGACGCCCCGACGGCGCACGCGCCTTCGCCGAGGCACTGGCCGGGCGCCGCAGCCACGACCCGCCCCAGGTCTGGCCCTGGCAGAGCGACGGCCGGATCGCTGTCGCCTCTCCCGTCATCCGGGACGGCGACGTGGCCGCGGTGGTGCTGACCGACTCGCCCACCGGACCGATGCGGTCGCGGACCCTGCGCGGCTGGCTGGCCATCGCCGTCGGGGAGGCGGCAGCCATGCTGCTGGCCCTCGGCGCCGCGCTGCGCCTGACCGGGTGGGTGCTCAAGCCGGTACGCACCCTGGACCGGGCCGCCCACGAGATCGCCACCGGAAAGCTCACCTCCCGCGTCGTCGCCTCGGTGGGGCCGCCGGAGCTGCGCAGGCTGGCGCACTCCTTCAACGAGATGGCCGGCAACCTGGAGAGCGTGCTGGAGCAGCAGCGCGCCTTCGTCGCCGACGCCTCGCACCAGTTGCGCAACCCGCTCTCGGCGCTGCTGCTGCGTATCGAACTGCTCGCGCTGGAGCTGCCCGAGGGCAACGAGGAGATGGCGTCCGTGCGGGCGGAGGGCAAGCGGCTGGCGCGGGTGCTGGACGACCTGCTCGACCTGGCGCTGGCCGAGCACGCGGGCAGCGCGCACGTGCAGCTCACCGACGTCGCCGAGATCGCTGCCGAGCGGGCCGCCGCCTGGCGGCCCACCGCGGAGCACAGCGGAGTGGAACTGAGGCTGGAGGGGCAGACGGCGGCGACCGGGTGGGCCGATCCGGTGGCGCTCTCCAGCGGGCTGGACGCCGTGGTCGACAACGCGGTGAAGTTCACCCCCCGGGGCGGCACCGTCACGGTCACCGTCCGCGCCGAGGGCGACAGCGTGACCGTCGAGACGGCCGACGGCGGCCCCGGGCTGACCGACGAGGAACTGGAGCGCGTGGGCGACCGTTTCTGGCGCAGCGGCCGCCACCAGAACGTCTCCGGCTCGGGGCTCGGCCTCTCCATCACCCGCGCCCTGCTCGCGGGGGGCGGTGCCGGACTGTCCTTCGCGCACCACGAGCCGCGGGGGCTGCGGGTGCTGATCACCGTTCCCCGGAACGCCCCAGACGCAGCGTGAGGATCTGGAAGGGCCGCAGTGCCACCCGCACCCCGGCCTCCTCCACCGTGTGGTGTGCCCGCGGCTCGGCCAGCGGCCGCTCCAGCAGGTCCGTCTCGGTCACCGACGTGACGGGGAAGCCGGGCGCCAGCAGTGCGCGGGCCCGGCCGCCCAGCGACTCGTAGAGGCGCACGACCACGTCGCCGCTGCCGTCGTCCGCCAGTTTCACCGTCTCGGCGACGATCTGTTCGCCCTGTTCGCCGTCGAGCGCGACCAGCGGCGCGACGGGGCTGCCGTCCCCCGGCACGGTCCGCTGGGGCAGGTTGATCCAGTGCCCCTCGCGCACCGCGTCCCGCAGGGTCGCGCCCGGCACCAGCCCGTAGCGCAGCCGGTGGCGGCCCTGGTCCGTCTCCGGGTCCGGGTAGCGGGGCGCACGCAGCAGCGACAGCCGAACCGTGGTGGTCTGGCCCCCGTCGGCGCGGATGTCCCGGGTGACGTCGTGCCCGTAGGTGGAGTCGTTGACCAGCGCCGCACCCCAGCCCGGTTCCTCCACGTGCAGCCAGCGGTGCGCGCAGATCTCGAACTTGGCCGCCTCCCATGTGGTGTTGGTGTGGGTGGGCCGGAAGACGTGCCCGAACTGGGTCTCGGCAGCGGACCGGTCGGCCTTCACATCCAGCGGGAACGCCGCCTTGAGCAGCTTCTCGCTCTCGTGCCAGTCGACGTCGGCCTCCATCAGCAGCAGCGGACTGCCCGCGCGCAGGGTCACCGACTGCACCGCGGTCGAGCTGCCGAAGGACCGGCGGGCCCGGACGGTGGCGCTGCGGCCGTCCGCCGCGGAGAGGGTCACCTCGTCGGCGTGCGTCAGATCGGTGGCCGTGTGCCGGTAGAACGCGTCGACGTCCCAGGCGTCCCAGTGGTTGGGCAGGTCGGGGTGGAGCTGGAGGAGGTTGGCCGGGCAGCCGGGGGCCACGGCCTCCCGCCCGGCGCGCCGGTCGTACGCCGAGACGACCAGCCCGCGGCCGTCCACCTCCACCCGCACCAGGCCGTTGTCCAGCGTCCAGCCGCCGCGGCGCCGCTCGGTCACGGTCACCGTCTCCTCGTCCCCGGCGCCCGCCCCGTGCGCGGCGCTGTCGGCGGCGGGCCGTCCGCCGCCTGCCGGGACGCCGCGTCGGGCGTGCGGGGAGCCGTTGAAGACGACTCCGCGCTCCCCGCGCCCGGCGAGCGCCCGCTGGGCCTCCTCGACGATCTCCGTCAGCTCCTCGGTGACCCGCGCATACGTCCGGCGGGCTTCGCGGTGCACCCAGGCGATGGACGACCCCGGCAGGATGTCGTGGAACTGGTGCAGCAGCACCGTCTTCCACAGCTCCTCCAGCCGCGCGTACGGATAGGCGTACCCGGTGCGCACGGCAGCTGTGGCCGCCCACAGCTCGGCCTCGTGCAGCAGGGACTCCGCGCGCCGGTTGCCCTGCTTGGTGGCGGCCTGCGAGGTGTAGGTGCCCCGGTGCAGCTCCAGATAGAGCTCGCCCTGCCACACCGGTGCGTCCGGATACTCCGCGCGTGCCTTCTCGAAGAACGCGGCGGGCTTCTCGACCGTGACCCGCGGCGAGCCGTCCAGATCACGCGTACGCGCCGCGCGCCCCAGCATCTCGCGGGTCGCACCCCCGCCGCCGTCGCCGTGGCCGAACGGGACCAGGGAGCGCGAGGCGGCGCCCTTCTCGCGGAAGTTGCGCGCCGCGTGCGCCAGCTCTTCGCCGCTGAGTGTCGCGTTGTAGGTGTCGACCGGTGGGAAGTGGGTGAAGACCCGGGTGCCGTCGATGCCCTCCCACCAGAAGGTGTGGTGCGGAAAGGGGTTGGTGCTGCTCCAGGAGATCTTCTGGGTCAGGAACCAGTCGGAGCCGGAGAGCTTCACCAGCTGCGGCAGCGCCGCGGTGTATCCGAAGGAGTCGGGCAGCCACACCTCCTTCGTCTCGATGCCGAACTCCTCCAGGAAGAACTTCTTCCCGTAGCCGAGCTGCCGCGCCATGGCCTCCCCACCCACCATGTTGGTGTCCGACTCGACCCACATCCCGCCCACCGGGACGAACCGGCCCTCGGCGACCTTGCGCGCGACCTTCGCGTAGACCTCGGGCCGGTGCTCCTTGAGCCAGGCGAACTGCTGGGCCTGCGACATGGCGAAGACGAAATCGGGATGCTCGTCCATCAGCGCGACCATGTTGGAGGAGGTCCTGGCCACCTTGCGCACCGTCTCGCGCAGCGGCCACAGCCACGCCGAGTCGATGTGCGCGTGCCCCACCGCGCTGATCCGGTGCGCGGAGGCCCGTGCGGGAGCGCCCAGTGCCGCCGTCAGCCGCTGCCGCGCCCGCTCCGCGCTGCCGGGCACGTCGGCGAGATCCAGCGCGTCCAGCGCCCGCTCCAGGGCGCGCAGCAGCTCCCAGCGGCGGGCGTCCTCCAGTGGCAGCTCACGCATCAGGGAGCCCGCCACCTCCAGGTCCAGGGTCAGCTCCCACACCTGCGGCTCGAAGACCGCCAGATCCATCCGCGCCAGCCGGTACAGCGGGGCGCTGTCGGCCGTGCGGACGTCGCCCTGGCGGGTCGGAGTCTGTGGCGTGTTGAGGATCGGATTGGAGGCGGCCTCGATGTACAGCTCGACCTTCTCACCGCCGGCTGCCGGCTCCGCGAGCCGCACCCAGGAGTTGCGCGGATGCAGTCCCTTGACGGGTTCGCCGTCCGCCCGGTGCACCAGTCCCTCGCACTGGAACCCCGGCATGTCCCGCTCGAAGCCCAGGTCCAGCACGGCCTCCACGGTGCGCCCCGCCCAGCTGTGCGGCACCTGGCCCGTCACCCGGAACCAGGTGGTGCCCCAGGCCGGCCCCCAGGTCTCGCCCACCGCCGAGGGCCGGTAGGGCGCCGAGATGCCGTCCGCCGCGGGCACGGGCTCCCCCGGTGCGTCCCAGCGTGCGACGGTCAGCGGCAGCGCGCAGGTGTGGACGGCGGGCCGTACGCGCTCCTCCAGTACCCGGTGCAGCCGGTCCTCGACGGTGCGGTGGTCGTCATGCATCGGGCGGCTCCTCGGTGGGGGTCGGGGCCTGGTGGCGACGGCGGCGTTCCGGTCAGGGTTTGGCCGAGCGGTAGTAGCGGCGGGCTCCCTCGTGCAGCGGCACGGGGTCGGTGTAGATGGCGCTCCGCAGGTCGACCTTCTGCGCTGCGTGCACCTCGCGTCCGATCTGGTCCCTGCTCTTGATGACGGAGCGGGTGATGCCCTCCGTGAGTGCCGCGTCCGTGCGGTCCATGGTCACCAGCAGGTTGGCGATCGCCACCGTCTTGACGGACCGGCCGCGCTGCACGGTGGGATAGGCGTCGGGTGCCATCACGGCCGCGCGGTAGTAGCGCATGTCGGGGCGCTGCTCGTGCAGCCGGGGGAGCAGGTCGCCGAGCTGCACCAGCCGGATGTCCGTCCGCTCCGCCAGGCGCTCGATCGCCCCCGTCGGCAGCCCGCCCGACCAGAAGAACGCGTCCAGCTCGCCCGCGGAGAGCAGGTCGGGCATGCGGTCGATGCCCTTGCGTACGGCGTGCACGTCGTGGTCCATGTCGAGCCCCGCTGCCTTCAGCAGTCTGCGGGTCACCAGGGCGACCCCGGAGCGCTTCTCACCCACACCGACGCGCAGCCCCTTGAGGTCCTCGGCACTGTCGACCGGTGAGTCCCGGGGCACGACCAGGTGCATGTAGTCGTCGTAGAGCCGGGCGCAGGCCCGGATGTGGGAGGCGTCCTTGCCGCCCTTCTCCCGGTAGGCGGCGAGCGCGTCGGAGGCGGTGATCGTGAAGTCGGCCTCTCCGGAGACGATCCGGCCGAGGTTCTGCACCGACCCCTCGCTGTGCTGCAGCGTCAGGTCGACCCGGGGCAGATCCCGGGCCAGCCGCTTCTTGAACAGGGTGCCGTAGCGCTCGTACACGCCGGTGCGCACCCCGGTGGCGAAAGTGATCTTTCCGTCGGGGGCGGGCGAGGGCGCCGGGCGCAGCCACCACACCAGCAGCCCGCACACCACGAGCACCGCTGTCGCAGCCCACAGCAGGCGTCGCCGACCGGTGCCGGAGCCGCCCGGGCGGCGCATCGGACGGGACACCGTTCGCGGACGCAGGCTGGCCATGGAAGGGGATACTGCCAGGCCCGGTGCCGGGAAGGGAGTGGCGGGAGTCACCCCGGTCCGCCTCGCGGCCCAACTGCCGTGTGCGAACACGCCGATTCGCGAACTGCAAATTTCACACTGTCGCTTGCTGAGTGGAACTGCAGGGGCCATAGTGACGGTCAGACCACGCGCGTCACGGCCCTTCCGCGGGGCCGGGACCAGCTCGACGGAAGGCGCCTCCACGTGTACGCCGCCCCCGCTCGCAGGGATCCCGCAGCAGCCCCCACGCCGGCGTCTCCAGCGTCCGCCGGCAGCCCCTCTCCGGCGGCGCCACCGGGGTACGTGGAGGACCCGACCTGGCAGTTGCGCCTCCCCGCAGGGGAGCAGCACATCGCCCGTGCACGCCTGGCCTTCACCGGCTGGCTGCGGGAGCGGGGGGACCCGCCGATATCCGCCGACGCCGTGGACGACGCCGTGCTGCTGCTGTCCGAGCTGACCACCAACGCCGTCGTGCACACCCGCTGCCTGCCCGACGCCGAACTCCTGTGCCGGGCCACCCTGGCGTCCCGCGAGACGCCCGCTGCCGCGCTGCTGCGGATCGAGGTGCACGACCACGCGGAGGGTGACGACCGCCCCAGGCTGAAGAACGGCGAGGCCGCGGACGAGAGTGGCCGGGGTCTGTGCATCGTGGCGGCTCTGGCGGCCGACTGGGGTGTCCGGCCCTCGTCCGCGACCGGCGGCAACGCGGTGTGGGCGACGCTCCGCCTCTCCGCCGGACCCGACCCCGGGTGAGGTGCGTCACATGGTCGGGTCGACGCGTGGGACGTACCCCCGCACGGCCGGGACCGCCCGTACGAACGCCTACCCTTGTCGCATGAGCAGTAGCGACCGGAGTCAGGCAGCGGACGTCAAGGGGACGTACGAGGTGCGCACCTTCGGGTGTCAGATGAACGTCCACGACTCCGAGCGGATGGCGGGACTGCTGGAGGGTGCCGGCTATGTCCGTGCCCCCCAGGGCGCCGACGCGGCGGACGTCGTCGTCTTCAACACCTGCGCCGTGCGCGAGAACGCCGACAACCGGCTCTACGGCAATCTCGGCCAGCTCGCCCCCAAGAAGGCCGCGCGCCCGGGTATGCAGATCGCGGTCGGCGGCTGCCTCGCCCAGAAGGACCGGGACACCATCGTCGAGAAGGCCCCCTGGGTCGACGTCGTCTTCGGCACCCACAACGTCGGCAAGCTGCCCGTGCTGCTGGAACGCGCCCGGTTGCAGAACGAGGCGCAGGTCGAGATCGCCGAGTCGCTCGAGGCCTTCCCCTCCACCCTCCCCACCCGCCGCGAGAACGCCTACGCGGCGTGGGTCTCGGTCTCGGTGGGCTGCAACAACACCTGCACCTTCTGCATCGTCCCGCAGCTGCGCGGCAAGGAGAAGGACCGCCGCCCCGGCGACATCCTGGCCGAGATCGAAGCGCTGGTCGACGAAGGCGTCAGCGAGATCACCCTGCTCGGCCAGAACGTCAACGCCTACGGCTCCGACATCGGCGACCGCGAGGCGTTCAGCAAGCTGCTGCGCGCGTGCGGCCGGATCGACGGACTCGAGCGCGTGCGCTTCACCTCGCCCCACCCCCGCGACTTCACCGACGACGTGATCGCCGCCATGGCGGAGACCCCCAACGTGATGCCGCAGCTGCACATGCCCCTGCAGTCCGGATCCTCCCGGGTTCTCAAGGCGATGCGCCGCTCCTACCGGCAGGAGCGCTTCCTCGGGATCATCGAGAAGGTCCGCGCCGCCATCCCACAGGCCGCGCTCTCGACCGACATCATCGTCGGCTTCCCCGGTGAGACCGAGGAGGACTTCGCCGAGACGCTGCACGTGGTGCGCGAAGCCCGGTTCGCGCAGGCGTTCACCTTCCAGTACAGCAAGCGCCCCGGCACCCCCGCCGCCGAGATGCCCGACCAGATCCCCAAGAAGGTCGTGCAGGAGCGCTACGAGCGTCTGGTGGCCCTCCAGGAGGAGATCTCCTGGGAGGAGAACAAGAAGCAGGTCGGCCGCACGCTGGAGCTGATGGTCGCCGAGGGCGAGGGCCGCAAGGACGACGCCACCCGCCGGCTGTCCGGACGTGCACCCGACAACCGGCTGGTGCACTTCACCCGGCCCGAGGAGCCCGTGCGGCCCGGTGACGTCGTCACCGTCGACATCACCTACGCGGCCCCCCACCACCTGCTCGCCGAGGGGCCCGCCAGGGCTGTCCGCCGCACGCGCGCCGGTGACGCGTGGGAGCGACGCACCTCCGCGCCGCAGGAGCAGCAGGGCAGCGGCGTCATGCTCGGACTGCCCACCGTCGGCGCCCCCGACCCGCTTCCCGCCGCCACCGGCGGCTGCGGACTGGGCTGACCGGCAGCGGTCTGCGCCCAGCGGCCGCCGACCGTCCGCACCGAGTGGCCGCCGGACCGGTCGGGACCGTCGGCCTGCCCCGGGGCGGCCGGCTCTCGTCGGGCGGCGTCACCTGTTTCAGCCGATCTCGCACGGGCGGGTGAGTCCCGGCGCGGGCAGGGTGGGAAGAGGCGTGCGGGGCACTTAAGCTGCGCGCCATGCTTGTCGCCGCAGCCGTATGCCCTTGCCCCCCGCTGCTCGTGCCCGAGGTCGCGGGTGGAGCCGCCGCCGAGATGGATCAGGCGCGGGCCGCCTGCTACGACGCCCTCGGTGTCCTGGCGGCCGCCCGCCCGGACCTGTTGTGCGTGCTCGGCCCCGCGGATCCGGCCGGACGTGGTCCCCACCCGCAGGGAGCGCGGGGAACGCTCGCCGGGTTCGGCGTGCCCCTCGAGGTGAGCCTCGGCAAGGGCGAGCCCGCCCGCCGCGAACTGCCCCCCTCGCTGACCGTCGGCGCCTGGCTCCTGGAGCGCACGGACTGGACCGGCTGCCCGGTCGAGGGCCTGGGCATCGGGGAACCCCTGTCGCGGGACCGCTGCCAGGAGGCGGGCCGCGAGCTGGCGGCCCGTGCCGACCGGGTGGCGCTGCTGGTGATGGGCGACGGCAGCAACTGCCGCACGCTCAAGGCACCCGGCTACTTCGACGAGCGGGCCGCGGCCTTCGACGCGGAGGCCGCCCGCGCGCTGGCCGAGGCCGACACCGCCGCGCTGCTCGCACTGGACGAGGAGCTGGCGTACGAACTGAAGGCCGCCGGGCGGTCCTCCTGGCAGGTGCTCGCGGGCGCCGGGCAGGGCAGCGACCTGGCCGGAAAGCTGCTCTACGACGAAGCGCCCTACGGTGTGGGCTACATGGTCGCCAGCTGGTCCTGACCGCCCGCTCGGAGTGTGCCGCGGGCGCGGGCTGTGCCGCGGGCGGATCCCGCGGCGGACGGCAAAGCGGGGGTGTGCGGCGCCGGTGCGCCGTACACCCCCGCTTGCGTGCCGAGAGGTGCTGCCGGGAGGTCCGCCGGGGAGGTGCCGGACACGGCACAGTCCTCGGGACCTCGAAGAGACCGCCGCTGACCGTGTGTGCCTACCGGCCCACCAGCGGGCCGTCGGAGGAGGGCCCGCGGTGAAGGCGCCCCGGGAGGCGCCGACCGGTGTCGCCGGTGTCCGGCACGATGCCGGAGCGGTCCCGGGGCCTCCTGTCCCGGTGCTCGGCCGTGCCCCTCCACCGCATGGGGGAGGTGTCAGCTCCCGGCCGGAAGGGTCAGGAGCCGGTACCGCTGCCGCCGGTGGGGCCGGATCCGGACTGCCCACCGCCCGCCCCGCTGCCGCCGCGTCCTTCGTCGCTCAGCTTCCGGGCTGTGTCCTTGGCCTTCCGGGCGCCGGAATCGATCTTGTCGCTGTACTTGCCCTTGGTCTTGGAGTCCGCGACCTGCGCGGCCTTGTCCACACCCTGCTGGACCTTGTCGCCGTGCTGGCCGAGCATGCCCTTGACCTTGTCCATGAAGCCCATCGCGGTTTCACCTTTCTCCCACGCCGAGCGGACCTCGCCGCGCGGCCTACTTGCGGGCGTTCTCTCCCGTCTCGCTGTCGGCGGCCTCATCCGCGGACGGTTGCTTGGGGATGCCGACACCCGCTTCGCCGGGCCCGGAACCGGCCGTCGCGGCGGTCCCGGTGTCGGGCGCCTCCTCGGAATTCTCGCGGCCAGGTGCATCCGCCGACGGGACGTCCGTGGCCGCAGGGGCCTTTTCCGAGGACACATCCTCCCGGCCCCGGGTGCCCGCTCCGCCCGATTCCACGCCCTCCGGTTCGCCGCTTTCCGGTTCCGTCGCGACCGGCTGGCCGTCCGGCTCGGTCGGCAGCTCCCGGGCTTCGGAGTCCCCCACGGGAGTGGACTCTCGGGCCTCCTGTGTTGACGTGCTGGACGAACGACCGAAAAGCTTGGCAAAAACGCCCATAACTACTCCAGATCCTACGCGTGTGGGCGAAATCCCGCGCCTCACGGAGCGTCCCATTGCGCCGCCCCGGGGCACCGGCGGAAAACCGGCTGTCGGAACCTCGCAACGGGCAACGACCCCATGAGCGCTCCGTCACGTCGCTCGTTCGAGAAGGGAGAGGCAGGTTTGCGAGACTTGACCTGTGAATGACGCAGCCGCCTCCCCGCCCCGCCCCTCGGATGCCCCACCGGTCGTCGCCGTGGTGGGTCCCACCGCGGCCGGCAAGTCGGACCTGGGGGTCTTCCTCGCCCGTGAGCTGGGCGGCGAAGTCGTCAACGCCGACTCGATGCAGCTCTACCGGGGTATGGACATCGGAACCGCCAAGCTGACCGTCCAGGAGCGGCAGGGCATCCCGCACCACCTGCTCGACATCTGGGACGTCACCGTCGCCGCGAGTGTCGCGGAGTACCAGCGGCTGGCCCGTGCGGAGATAGACAGGCTGCGCGCACTGGGCAGGGTGCCCGTGCTGGTCGGCGGCTCAGGGCTGTACGTCCGCGGCGCACTGGACGCCATGGAGTTCCCCGGCACGGACCCCGGGGTCCGCGCCCGGCTGGAGGCGGAGCTGGCGGAGCACGGCCCCGGCCCGCTGCACGCACGGCTCGCGGCAGCGGACCCGGAGGCGGCCCGTGCGATTCTCCCCAGCAACGGCAGACGCGTCGTACGGGCCCTGGAGGTCATCGAGATCACAGGGCGCCCCTTCACCGCGAACCTGCCCGGCCACGAAGCCGTCTACGAGACCGTGCAGATCGGCGTGGACGTGGCACGGCCCGAGCTGGACGAGCGGATCGCCCGCCGGGTGGACCGGATGTGGGAGGGCGGCCTGGTGGAGGAGGTCCGGGAGCTGGAGCGGCAGGGGCTGCGAGAGGGGCGCACGGCCCCCCGCGCCCTCGGATACCAGCAGGTCCTCGCGGCACTCGCGGGGGAGTGCACGCTGGACGAGGCCCGCACGGAGACCGTCCGCGCCACCAAGCGCTTCGCGCGCCGTCAGGACTCCTGGTTCCGCCGCGATCCGCGGGTGAACTGGCTGAGCGGTGCGGCCGCCGACCGGCGGGAACTGCCGGGGGCGGCGCTGGCGTTGCTCACGGAGGCGGTTACAGCCTGATCACGTGATGGCATCGGGAAGCCCTGAGCGACCGTCCCGTCACCCCCGACGTGCCATCATCGAGCAACGTCGGGTGCCGTGAAGCCGGAGTTGGGAGGGCGCGTGGCAATGGAGGCCAGCCCTCGGGACGATTCCACTCCCGCGGACGCGGAGCTCTCGCCGGAGCGCGAGCTGACGGGGCCTGCGGCCATGGAGGACCGTGAGCCGCTGCCGGGGCACGAGCTCGCAGCGGACGCGGACCCGGACGAGCCGGTTGCCGAGGAGCCCGAAGCGGAGCAGGGACCGCCGGTGGAGCCGCACGAGCTGCGCCCGCAGCGCAAGCTGCGGCTGTGGCAGCTCGCACCGATCGTGGTGCTCGGTGCTCTCGGCTCGCTGATGTTCGCCTTCCCGCTCGCCTTCGAGCCCGGCGACAGCGCCGGAGCGGTGGTCGCGATGCTCGGGCTGCTGCTGTGCGGCTGCTCGGCCGGCTGGAGCGTGATGGCGGCCCGCCGGGTGGGGCACACCTGGCCGGGGCTCCCGGCCCGCGGCTCCGGCGGACGCCCCGACTGGCGGGTCGTCCTGATCTACGCCGTGGTGGTCTGCACCGTCGTGGTGCTGGCCGTCTGGCGGGTGGCCCGGCTCCGCTGAGCCGCCTGCCGCCGTGACCTGCCCGCAGGCGGGATGCGCCCGTGCCTCCCGTACGATCGGCAGCGTGATCAGCACACCAGGAGTGCCGTTCCTCAAGGGGCACGGCACGGAGAACGACTTCGTGATCATTCCGGACCCGGACGGTCTGCTGGAGCTGCCGCCCGAGACGGTGGCCCGGCTGTGCGACCGGCGCGCGGGCATCGGCGGGGACGGCCTGCTGCGCGTCGTCCGCTCGGCGGCGCACCCGGAAGCCGCGTCCATGGCCGCCGAGGCGGAGTGGTTCATGGACTACCGCAACGGCGACGGATCCGTCGCCGAGATGTGCGGCAACGGCACCCGCGTCTTCGCGCGCTACCTGGAGCGTGCCGGGCTGGCCGGGGCCGGTGAGCTGCCCATCGCGACCCGTGCGGGGGTGCGCAGGGTGCACATCACCGAGGACGGCGGTGACATCACCGTGGGCATGGGCGCGGCCGAGCTGGCGGCACCGGACAGCGAGGCGGACGGCGGCGGAGGCGGGATCACGGTCAGTGTTCCCGGGCACACCTGGCCGGCCCGCAAGGTCGGCATGGGGAACCCGCACGCCGTGGTGTTCGTCCCGGACCTGGCCGAGGCGGGCACCCTGCACGAGGCCCCGCAGGTACTGCCTGCCACCGCGTACCCGGACGGCGTCAACGTCGAGTTCGTGGTCGCGCGCGGCCCCCGGCATGTCGCGCTGCGGGTGCACGAGCGCGGCGCGGGCGAGACCCGGTCCTGCGGCACCGGTGCCTGCGCGGTGATGGTCGCGGCGGCCCGCAGGGACGGTGCCGATCCGCGCCGGGACGGCGCGGCCGTGACCTACACCGTGGAGGTGCCCGGAGGCCGGCTGGAGATCACCGAGCGACCCGACGGGGAGATCGAGATGGCCGGCCCGGCCGAGATCGTCGCAGAGGGCGCTGTCGAACCGGCACTGCTCTCCTGACGGCACTGCGGCCCGTTGACGGCCCACCACCCCGGCGTCGCACGATGGGGTGATCCCCCTCACGCTCGACAGGACCCGGTCGGCGGCACGTGATGGGGTCGGTACCATCGCACCCCCGGCCCGGGGTGCGCAGGAGCGGGAGGTGCCATGAGCGCGGTGCGCAGTCTGCGGAAGCTCAGCAGAGCGGCACTGCTGGGCGCCACGCCACGCGACTCCCTGCCGGACGCCATCGAGCACGTCGCGAAGGTGCACAGGGCACACCACCCGCGGGCCGACCTGCGGCCGTTGCGCAGGGCCTACATGCTGGCCGAGTCCTCGCACCGGGGGCAGATGCGCAAGAGCGGCGAGCCGTACATCACACACCCCCTCGCGGTCACCCTGCTGCTGGCCCAGCTCGGCGCGGAGACGACCACGTTGACTGCCTCGCTGCTGCACGACACCGTCGAGGACACCGCCGTGACGCTCGAACAGGTGCGGCGGGAGTTCGGGGACCAGGTCTGCTACCTCGTCGACGGGGTCACCAAGCTGGAGAAGGTCGACCACGGCTCGGCCGCCGAGCCGGAGACCTTCCGCAAGATGCTCGTCGCCACCGGCAACGATGTACGCGTCATGTCGATCAAGCTTGCCGACCGGCTGCACAACATGCGCACCCTCGGCGTGATGCGCCGTGAGAAGCAGGTCCGGATCGCCCAGGTGACCAGGGACGTGCTGATCCCGCTCGCGGAACGGCTCGGTGTCCAGGCGCTCAAGAGCGAGCTGGAGGACCTCGTCTTCGCCGTGCTGCATCCTGAAGAGCACGCGGCGACCCGCGAGTTGATCCGCGAGCGGCACACCCGCCCCGACCCGCTGACCGCCTTCGCCTCCCGGGTGCGCCGCACGCTGCGCGAGGCGGGGATCGCGGCACAGGTGCTCATCCGTCCCCGGCACACCGTCTCCGTGCACCGCCTGCGGCTCAAACGTGGCCAGCTGAGCGACTGCGACTTCGCGCGCCTGCTGGTCCTCGTGGACGAGGACGCGGACTGCTACGCCGTGCTGGGCGAGCTGCACACCTGTTTCGCTCCGCTCGTCTCGGAGTTCAAGGACTTCATCGCGGCGCCCAAGTTCAACCTCTACCAGTCGCTGCACACCGCCATCGCCGACGACAGCGGCGAAGTGGCCGAGGTGCTCGTCCGCACCCGCCGCATGCACCAGGTCGCCGAGACCGGGGTCATCGCGCTCGGCGACCCACACGCCGCCGAGATGCCCGACCCCGCCGAGCCGGACGGCGGCGGAGCAGCACCGCCGACCGCCGACGGGGCAGGGGAGCGGACCGATCCCACCCGCCCCGGGTGGCTCTCGCGCCTGCTGGAGTGGCAGAGCCACGCTTCCGACCCGAACACCTTCTGGCAGGAACTGCGCGACGAACTGGCGCAGGACCTGGAGATCACCGTCTACTGCGCCGCCCCCGGCGGGGAGGGCCCCGCAGGAGGCGCGCTGCCGCTGCCGGCGGGTGCGACCTGCGTGGACGCCGCCTACGCCCGGCTGGGGGAGGCCGCCCACCGGTGCATCGGAGCGCGCGTCAACGGTCGGCTGGTGGCTCTCACCACCGTGCTGCGGGACGGTGACGCCCTCCAGCTCTTCCTCGAGCCCGGCCACGGCAGTCCCTCGGGCCCGTCACCGGAGTGGCTCGAGCATGTGCGCACCCCCGCGGCGCGGCTTGCCATCCGCGGATGGCTCGCCGCACCCGGCCGGGACGATTCCGACCCGCACGACCCGCACGAGAGCGCGGCCGCCGCCGACCGGGACGGCGCGCAGCGTGGACACGCCGCGGCGGCCTCCGAGAAGCCCCGGGGAGAGCTACGGCCCCCGCACCGGGGAGCGCGCCACCCCGAGCACCGTCCGGTGCCGCACGCATCGCAGGACACACGGCAGAACGGAGCGCACCGCACGGCCACGCACCGGGAGCAGCCGGTCGAGTACGGCGAGAACATCCCCGTCGTCCCCGGCCACCCCGGTACGCCGGTGCGGCTTGCCCGCTGCTGCACACCCGTGCCGACGGACGCCGTCACGGGATTCCCGGTGCGCGGCGGCGCCGTCACCGTGCACCGGGACAGCTGCCGATCGGTGGCGCGGATGGCCTCCGCGGGGCGTCTCACCCTCCCGGTGCGCTGGGAGCAGGGTGACGTGGGGTGCCGGGTCACCCTGCGGGCCGAGGCGTTCGGCCGCCCGCACCTGCTCGCGGATCTCACCGAGACCATCGCCGCCGAGGGCGCCGCCGTCGTCTCGGCCGACGTCGAGCCCCCGCGCGAGCAGCGCGTCCGCCACACCTACACCCTGCAGCTCCCCGACGCCGCCGGACTGCCCGCGCTGATGCGCGCCATGCGGCAGGTGCCGGGCGTCTACGACGTCACCCGCTCCGTCCGCCGGACCGCAGCGAACTGACGCACTGTCCGCTCGGACAGCCATCGGGCCGCGCGGGCGGAGGCGCGGCACGACCCCTTTCGGGTGGCGACGCCCCGAGCCCGGGGGCAACGGGCCCGCTCGCTGGTAGCGATCCTGCATGGCCCTCACAGCCCTCACCCGCGCATCGGCCGGACGGCGCCTCGCCGTGGCCGGCACGGTCGCGGCCACCGCGTTCGCCCTGGTCGGCGCAGCCCTTCCGGCGCCCCGGCCGGTCGGCATCGGCGACCATCTCTTTCCGCAGCTCGGCAACCCCGGCTACGACGTCCGCAGCTACGACATCTCCTTCGACTACAGCGGTGACAACAGCAAACCGCTCAGGACCCGCACCGTGATCGACGCACAGGTCACCGACGGGCCGCTGGAACGGTTCAACCTGGACTTCGCCGCCGGCGACGTACGGTCCGTGCACGTCAACGGGCAGTCAGCGGAGTACGCGCGGGCGGGCGAGGACCTGGTGGTCACCCCGGGGGCGCTGCTGCACCACGGTTCCTGGCTGCACATCGAGGTCCGCCACACCAGCGACCCCACCCGGAAGAACGGCGGCTGGGTGCGCACCGCGGACGGCCTCGCCATGGCCAACCAGGCCGATGCCGCACACCGGGTGTTCCCCTCCAACGACCACCCGTCGGACAAGGCGATGTTCACCTTCCGGGTGCGGGCCCCGCACGGGCTGACCGTCATGGCCGGCGGGCTGCCCGCCGGCCGCACCCGGGCGGCGCGCGAGACGGTCTGGACGTACCGCTCGGGGCACCCGATGGCCACCGAACTGGCGCAGGTGTCGATCGGCCGCTCCGCTGTCGTGCGTTCCACGGGACCGCACGGGCTGGCCCTGCGACACGTCGTCCCCGCCCGGCAGCGCAAGGCTCTGGAGCCCGTACTGCACGAGACCTCCCGGCAGATCTCATGGATGGAGCGGCGCGCCGGGCAGTACCCGTTCGAGACCTACGGGGTGCTGGCCGCCGACGCGGACTTCGGCTTCGCGCTGGAGACGCAGACTCTCTCGCTCTTCGAGCAGAACCTGCTCTCCTCCCGGCAGGTCCCGGACTGGTACCGGGAGTCACTGATGGTGCACGAACTGGCGCACCAGTGGTATGGCGACAGCGTCTCCCCGCACCGCTGGACCGACCTGTGGCTGAACGAGGGGCACGCGACCTGGTACGAGTGGGCCTATGCGGAGAAGCGCGGCGGCATCCCGGTGGAGAAGCGGATGCGGGCGTCCTACGAGCAGTCCGACACCTGGCGCGAACGCTACGGCGCGCCCGCTGCGCTCCTCCCCGCGCGCACGAGCGGGAAGATCGAGCTCTTCACCCCGATCGTGTACAACGGCGCCGCCGTGGTGCTGTATGCGCTGCGTGAACACATGGGCGAGCAGGCGTTCGCCCGGCTGCAGCGCGCCTGGCCCACCCGGTACCGCGACTCCAGCGCCACCACCGCCGACTTCATCGCGCTGGCCGGCGAGGTGTCCGGCCAGGACCAGAGCGCGTTCCTGAAGAAATGGCTCTACGGGAAGACCACCCCGCCCATGCCCGGGCACCCGGACTGGAAGCAGCAGCCGCCGCCGAAGCGCCCGGCCGGAAAGGCGCGCGCGAGCACGGCGAGGTCTCTCGAGCGGGCGCGCGCGGGCGGACGGTAGCGCCCCCGCCGCCCCCTCACGGCCCCCGGGCCGGTCCGTCCGCGCCCACCGGCCCGTGCGAGGGACGGCAAATACGGGTGACGCCGCTGCTGCGCCGTGCGACCATCCTTGTGTCCGTGTGGCGCGGCGCCGCAGGCCGAGGGCCTGCTCGCGCCGGGAATCTTCCGCGCCGCTGCGGCGTTGTTCCGTAGGCAACAGTCCGCCGACCTAAGGATCCACTTGACCCACTCCTCTTCCCTTCCACAGAACGGCCAGCGCACCGCCAAGACGAACCGCCGAGCCGGCGCCCTGATGGAAGAGGACGTCGCTCTCGGTCATGGGTTGGACGAAAACCGTGACGGTGAGCAGTTCGACCGCTCGGAGCGTGCGGCACTGCGCCGCGTGGCGGGTCTCTCCACCGAGCTGGAGGACGTCACCGAGGTCGAGTACCGGCAGCTGCGCCTCGAGCGCGTGGTGCTGGTCGGCGTCTGGACATCCGGCACGGCGGACGACGCGGAGAACTCCCTCGCCGAGCTGGCGGCTCTCGCCGAGACCGCGGGCGCGCTGGTGCTCGACGGAGTCGTCCAGCGCCGGGACAAGCCCGATGCGGCCACCTACATCGGCTCCGGCAAGGCCGCGGAGCTGCGGGACATCGTCCTGGAGACCGGCGCCGACACCGTGGTGTGCGACGGCGAACTCACTCCCGGCCAGCTCATCCACCTCGAGGACGTCGTCAAGGTCAAGGTCGTGGACCGCACGGCACTGATCCTGGACATCTTCGCCCAGCACGCCAAGTCCCGGGAGGGCAAGGCGCAGGTGGCACTGGCGCAGATGAACTACATGCTGCCCAGGCTGCGGGGCTGGGGACAGTCGCTCTCGCGGCAGATGGGTGGCGGTGGCTCCGGCTCGGCGGGTGGCGGCATGGCCACGCGTGGTCCCGGTGAGACCAAGATCGAGACCGACCGGCGGCGAATCCGCGAGAAGATGGCGAAGATGCGCCGGGAGATCGCGGAGATGAAGACCGGCCGCGACGTGCAGCGGCAGGACCGGCGGCGCAACAAGGTGCCGTCGGTCGCCATCGCCGGATACACCAACGCGGGCAAGTCCTCGCTGCTCAACCGCCTCACCGGCGCGGGCGTGCTGGTGGAGAACGCACTGTTCGCCACCCTGGACCCGACGGTGCGCAAGGCGGAGACCCCCACCGGCAGGGCCTACACGCTGGCCGACACGGTCGGTTTTGTCCGCCACCTCCCGCACCACCTGGTGGAGGCGTTCCGCTCCACCATGGAGGAGGTCGGTGACGCCGACCTGATCCTGCACGTGGTGGACGGGGCACACCCCGCACCGGAGGAGCAGCTGGCCGCAGTGCGCGAGGTCATCCGCGAGGTGGGCGCTGCCGAGGTGCCCGAGATCGTGGTCGTCAACAAGGCCGACGCCGCCGATCCACTGGTCCTGCAGCGGCTGCTGCGCACCGAGAAGCACGCCCTGGTCGTCTCCGCCCGCACCGGGCAGGGCGTCGACGAGCTGCGGGAGCTGATCGACAACGAGCTGCCGCATCCCTCCGTGGAGCTGGAGGTGCTGCTTCCCTACACCGAGGGCAAGCTGGTCTCCCGGGTGCACTCCCACGGCGAGGTCCTCTCCGAGGAGCACGTCGAAGAGGGCACTCTGCTCAAGGCACGGGTGCACGAGGAACTCGCGGCGGAGCTGCGCGGGTTCCAGCCGCTGGCCGCTCGGCCGTAGCAGCGCGTACCGCACGAGAGCGAGGGCCGTCCCTCCCGGAGACCGGGAGGGACGGCCCTCGTCCGATGTGCGCCGGGCGCGCCGGTCCCGGCGCGCCCGACAGAGTCAGCCTTTCTTGCTCGCGGCGTCGAGGACCGCCTTGGCGGTCGCCCCCAGCCGCGGTCCCGCCAGCCAGGTGGCCGGGTGCGGGCCGATGGAGTTGACCGAGATCAGCTCGGGCTTGCCGCCGGAGCCCTTGATCAGCCAGGCACCGCCGGAGGAACCGCCCGTCATGGTGCAGCCGATGCGGTACAGCGCGGGCTGCTGCGGGTCGATCGTCAGCGCGCCCGGACGGTCGGTGCAGGAGTACATCCTGGCCCCGTCGAAGGGCGGAGCCGCCGGGTAGCCGTAGTTGCTGACCCCCTTGATACGGGAGGACGAGGGCGCGTGGAAGTTGACCTTGATGGCGTTGCCGACGGTCTCCTCCAGCGACTTGCCCGACTTGTTCACCGGTTCCACTCGCAGCACCGCGAAGTCCTGCTGGGAGCCCCCGCCGCCGGACTTGGCGCCCTTCTGGATCCAGTAGTTGCTGGTCTGGGCCCACTTCACCCACCACTGGCCGTACGGCGCGACTTCCTGCGGCGGTGCGCTGTTGACCGCCGGCATGGAGCGGCCCTTGTCGTTGAAGGCCGGGACGAAGGTGATGTTGCGCAGCCAGCCGCCGCTCCTGCCGGAGTGGACGCAGTGCCCGGCGGTGGCCACCAGGTTGGACTTGCCCGGGTGCCGCGGGTCCTTGACGACCGTGCCGGAGCAGACCATCGGGCCCTCCGGAGTGTCCATGAAGACCTTGCCGGCCGGGGCCGCGTTCCGCGTGTACGGAGTCTTCACGGCCTGCGCCTTGACCGGGCGCGGTTCCGCCGTGTTCGCGGCGCCGGAGGTGCTCTCGACGTCCTTCGGGACGTTCTTCTCGTTGTCCTCGGCCTTCTTCATCCGCCCCAGGTCCCAGTGGCCCTTGATGTAGGGGTTGGCGAAGTCCTCGGCCTCACGCACCCACTGGTCCTTGTCCCAGTCCTTCCAGGCGCCCTTCTTCCACCCGTCCAGGTCCTTCATCGACGTGGGCAGGTCCTTGGGCAGCTTGTCGGGGAGGCCGATCCTGTCCTTCCCGCCGTCGCCGCCCTGAGCGGATTCGGAAGCGGCGGGCTTGGCGTCCGCCTTCTTGCCGGAGTCGTCGCCCCCCGAGCAGGCGGTGGCGGTGAGGGCGAGCGTCGCCGCGAGCGCGGCGGTGACCAGCACCGGACGCCCGCGTCCGGCCCTGCGTATGCGTGGCATGATCCGGGGTCCCCCTGAGGATCCGTACGAGAGGTGCGCCTGGGGCGCACGGCGTTCTTCCGGTCGCATCGGCGCTCAGGCCTCCTTGCTGACCGTGTCGAAGACGGCCTTGGCCTCCTTGCCGAGGCGGGCACCGGCCAGCCAGTCGGCGGTGATCGGACCGATGGAGGTCACCGAGAGCAGCCGGGTGCCCGAGGAGTCCAGCCAGGGGCCGCCGGACGAACCCGCCGTCATGGTGCAGCCGATGCGGTACATCGAGGGCTGCTGCGGGTCGATCGTCAGCCGGCCCGGCTTGTCGTCGCAGCGGTACATCCGGGAGCCGTCGAAGGGCGGTGCGGCCGGGTAGCCCACGGCGCCGAGGCTCTTGATGGACTTGACCCGCGGTGTGGTGAAGGTGGCCTGCAGCGCGCCACCGGCCTTCTCCTCCAGCGAGGCGCTGCTCTTGTCCTCGGGCTGGACCTGGAGCACGGCGAAGTCCTGCTGGGCGCCCTTGCCGCCGCGCTCGGCGCCGTTCTGGATCCAGTGCTTGGTCGTACGGGCGCGCTTGGCCCACCAGATGCCGTCCGGGGCGACCTGGCTCTGCGACGCGGTGGCGAGTTGCTTGTTCGACAGCCCGGTGGGGTTGTAGTCGGGCACGAAGACCACGTTGCGGTACCAGCCCTTGCCCGCCCCGCCGTGCACGCAGTGTCCCGCGGTGGCGACCAGGTTGGACTTGCCCGGATGGCGCGGGTCCTTCAGCACGGAGCCGGAGCAGACCATGGCTCCCTTCGGCGTGTCCATGAACACCTTGCCGACGGGCAGATCGTCCTTGGTGTAGGGCGTCTTGACCCCGGTGGCCTTGACCGCCTCCGGCTTCGGGTCTGTGACACCCTCGTCCTCACCGGTGCCGTCGCTGCCGCCGCTCGGGCGGTCGTCGAGGTCCGAGTCGTCGACCTTGCGGTCGTTCCCGTCCGCGTCCTTCATACGGTCCGGGTCCCACAGGTCGTCGATGATCGGGTTGAAGAACTCCTTGGCTTCCTTGAGCCACTTGTCCCGGTCCCAGTTCTTCCAGGCGCCGTTCTTCCAGGCGTCCAGATCGTCCAGGGAGGTCGGGAGGTCCTTCGGGAGGTCGTCGGGGAGCCCCAGGTCCTTCTTGGCGTCGCGGCTCGCCTCCTGCGAGGAGGCCGAGTCGGCCTTGGCGTCGGCTTTGTCGTCCTCCGGGCCGCAGGCAGTGGCAGTGACCGCCAGCACGGCGGCGACCGCTGCCGCGGCCAGCGCCGGACGGCGCCGCGCGGACCTGGCTATCGATGGCATCGCTGAACTCCCCCTGAAGTGGATCTCGTGCCTGTTGACTTGTCATGCACCTCGCCGGGTGAGGGCGGCCCCCACTATGCCCGGTGGTGTTCGGGACGGGCACAGCAGGGTCCGCGGTTCCCCGGGGCGCATGACCTCCACACGCGCCCCCGAGTGCTCCGCATTCCACAGCGACCGTCGAGGGAACGTCACGCAGGCCGTGATCGAGGGTCCTTCACCTCGTTGGTACGTACGGGGGACAGTGGCTCGCTGCCCGGCGCGCCCGGTCGACACCAGCGGAGGAGACTTCAGTGAACGCGCGCTCCGGAGCCGACGAGCCGACGGAACAGGTCCGTCGGAGGCTCGCCGACCTGATCGAGCCGACGGTCCCCCAGCAGGAGCGGCGTCTCGCGCCTTCCGACCAGGAGCCCCCGGAGCACCACGCATGTCGGCCGCGCCGCGATCCGCTGGAACACCCGGATCCCCGCGCGGCGGCCGACGCGGCCGCAGTGGAGAACCTGCTGCGCTGCTGGGTCCGCGAGACCGCCCCCGAGGCCCCCCGGGACGGAGTGCTGCGCATCCCGCTGTCCGCCAGCGGCACCGCGCTGCTGATTCCGGTACGGCACTGGTCGCCCGTCGGCTGGCACCGTTTCGACCCGCCGCACCTGGAGGGTGCGCCGGATGCCGCCGCCCCGCTGCAGGCCGTCGCGGTCGCCGCCCTGATCGGACGCGAGGCCGCGCACCCCGACCGCGACCCCGGCTCCGCCGGGGAGGTGGCCGAGGGCGCGGGAGCCGCGGAGAACGCCGCGCTGGTCGGCCGGGTCGCCGACTCCGTGCAGCGCACCGCGCGGTTCCTCGCGGACAGGCGCGACCATCCCGCGCCCCCACCCGGCACCGGCCCGTTCCTCGACGGCGAGCAGGCGCTGCTCTTCGGCCACCCCCTGCACCCCACCCCCAAGAGCCGCGAGGGCCTCTCCGACGCGGAGGAGGGCGCCTACTCGCCCGAACTGCGCGGCAGTTTCCCCCTGCACTGGATGGCGGTGCACCGTTCGGTGCTCGCGGGGGACTCCGCCTGGACCGACCGCGGCAAGCCCGTCCCCGTCACCCAGCTCGCGCTGCGCCTGAGCGGGCGCGCACTGGCCGGCCGCCTCCCCGAGGAATGCGTACCGGTACCCCTGCACCCGTGGCAGGCCCGGGAAGTACAGCACAGCCGCGTGGTCCGGGCTCTGCTGGACGTCGGACTCCTGCACGACCTCGGCCGGACGGGGGAGAGCTGGAGCCCCACCTCCTCGGTGCGCACCGTTTTCCGGGCGGACAGCAGTGCGATGCTCAAGCTCTCGGTGGGGCTGCGCATCACCAACTCGCGCCGCGAGAACCTCCGCAAGGAACTGCTGCGCGGCGTGGAGATGCACCGGCTGCTCCGCGGCGGTCTCGGCCGCGCCTGGCGCGCCGCCCACCCCTGCTTCGACATCGTGCGCGACCCGGCCTGGCTCGGCGTCGACGTCCCCGGTGAGGGACGCGTGCCCGGATTCGACACCGTCGTACGGCACAATCCCTTCGGCGCGGGCGAGGACGCCGTCTGCGTCGCCGGACTGACCGCGCCCGTCCCCGCCCCGCACGCATCCGGAAACCCAGGCTCGTCCAGTGCGTTGCTCTCCCGGCTCGGCGCCGTGGTGCACGCGCTCGCCCGGCGCACCAGGCGGCCGGTCGGCGCGGTGGCTGCCGAATGGTTCCTGCGCTATCTGGACACGGTGGTGGGGCCGATCCTCTGGCTGGACGCACACGGGGGCATCGCCCTGGAAGCCCACCAGCAGAACACCCTCGTACTGCTGGACGCACACGGCTGGCCCACGGGCGGACGCTACCGGGACAACCAGGGGTACTACTTCCGCACGTCGCACCGGGACGCACTCACCCGCCAGCTGCCCGGCCTGCAGCTGGGAGTGGAGAGCGACACCTTCGTCGCGGACGATGTCACCGACGAACGCTTCGCCTACTACCTGGGCATCAACAACATCCTCGGCCTCATCGGCGCGTTCGGTGCCCAGCAGCTCGCCGACGAAACGGTGCTGCTCGCGGCGCTCCGTCGCTTTCTGCAGGACGCGGCACGTCAGGACCCCGCCTCTCCGCTGCCCGCGCTGCTCCTCGACTCCCCGACGCTGCGCTGCAAGGCGAACCTGCTCACCCGCTTGCACGGCATGGACGAACTCGTGGGTCCGGTCGACACCCAGTCCGTCTACGTCACCCTCGACAACCCGCTAGCCCCCTGACCCCCCGGCCTCCGGCCCCCGCAGGAGAGGAGACGTCGTCATGCCGCACCCTCAGCCGGGCTCCGCGCCGCCTGCCGGTACCGCCGAAGCGGAACCGGTGGAGCCAGGCTCCGGAACCCGCAGCGACGATCCCCTCACCGCCTCCTACCGGGACCCTGACGCCGCCGCGCACCGCTCAGGTCGGCCGCGGCCGCACCGCGCCGCGGCCGCACCGGACCGGACCGCTGCCGCGTCCCACGCCGCTGCCGGCGGTTCGGAAGCGCATACTGACGCCGAGGCGGACGGCCCCGCACCGCCCCCCGCCGCACGAGGCGCGGGAGCACCCGCCGGCGTCCGCGTCGAGGTGGACGCCGCAGGTCCGGCCGCTCCGGCCACGGAACCCCGCACCGACGGGAACACCGTCCCTCGGCGTGCGGATCTGCTCGACGCCCCCGGAAGCTGGCCCGCGGTCCCGACCCGGGCCGGCCTCTTCCGGCTCGTGCCGGTCGGGCTCCCCGGCGACCTGCCGCTGCTCACCGGCTGGATGAACGACCCGGTGGTGGCCGCCTTCTGGGAGCTCGCCGGACCCGAACGGGTGACCGAGGCGCATGTGCGGCCCCAGCTGGACGGCGATGGGCGCAGTGTTCCCTGTCTCGGGATCCTCGACGGCGTTCCCATGAGCTACTGGGAGCTCTACCGTGCCGACCTCGACCCGCTCGCGCGGTACTGCCGGGTGCGGCCGCACGACACCGGGGTGCACCTGCTCCTCGGCGGAGCGGCGCACCGCGGAAGGGGCCTGGGCACGCTGCTGCTGCGCACGGTCGCCGACCTCGTCCTGGTGCAGCGTCCCCGGTGCACGCGCGTCCTGGCCGAGCCCGACGTGCGCAACGCCCCCTCACTCGCCGCGTTCCTCGGCGCAGGGTTCCGGCGAAGCGCCGAGATCGCGCTCCCCGGCAAGCGCGCGGCCCTGATGGTGCGGGACCGCGAGCCGCGCCGCGCGCTCTGACCCGGTGGCCGCTGCCGTGTGCCGTGTGGCCACCGCCATCTGAATCCACGCCTCCCGCAAGGAGCAACCTCCGTGTCCCGAACCTCCTCCTCGTCCTCCTCACATGACGTAGCCCCGCTATCCGTCCCCGCCGGCCTCGAGAGAGGGCCGGATCACTGGACCCGCGCCTCCCGGCAGCTGCTGGCCAAGCTGATCGCCGAGTTCTCCTACGAGGAGATCCTCCAGCCGCAGGCCGCGCCCGGTGGCGCGCCCGGCTGCTACGCCCTCCCGGTGGACGAGGAGCTCACCGTCCGCTTCCGGGCCCGCCGTGGCGCCTACGGGCACTGGAGCGTCGACGCCTCCTCCCTGGAGCCCGCTCCGGATCCGCTGACCTTCGTCTCCCGGGCCAGGTCCCTGCTGGGGCTCAGCGGCGAGACGGCCGGCCACTACCTTCGCGAGCTGACCGCCACACTCACCGCGGACGCGGCGCTGCTGTCCTCCGAACTGCCCGCCGCCGCTCTCGCCTCGCTGGGCTACGCCGAGCTGGAGGGGCACATGACGGGACACCCCTGGCTGGTGGCCAACAAGGGACGGCTCGGCTTCTCCGGCCGCGACGCCGCGCACTGGGCGCCCGAGGCCCGCACGGCGCAGCCGCTGCCCTGGCTCGCCGTGCACCGGCGGCTTGCGCAGTACCGCGGTACGCCGCGGCTCGCCGACGCGGGGGAGCTGTACGCACGCGAGCTGGGCCAGGAGACGCTCACCGCGTTCCGGGAGCGGTTGATCTCGCGCGGACTGGCGCCCCAGGACTACCTCTGCATGCCCGTGCACCCCTGGCAGTGGGACGAGACCGTCGTGCCGCTGTTCGCCGCGCAGGTGGCGGCGCAGGAGATCCTTCCGCTGCCGACCGACGGGGACATGCGGCTGCCCCAGCAGTCCATCCGTACGTTCCTCAACGTCAGCAGGCCCGACAGGCACACCGTCAAGCTGCCGCTCGCCATCCTCAACACGCTCGTCTGGCGCGGCCTGCCGACCGACCGCACACTCGCCGCGCCGTCCGTCACCGGCTGGGTGCAGGGACTGCGGGACCAGGATCCCTTCCTCGCCGAGGAGTGCCGGGTCATTCTGCTGGGCGAGGTCGCCTCGGTGGGTGTCCCGCACCCGGTGTACGAGCCGCTCGGCGACGTGCCCTACCAGTACCGCGAACTGCTCGGCTGCATCTGGCGCGAACCCCTCGCTCCGCTGCTCGACTCCGACGAGCGGGCCCGCACGCTCGCCTCGCTGATCCACACCGACGCGGACGGCAACTCCGTCACCGGCGAGCTGGTGGCGCGCTCGGGCCTGGAGCCCCGGATCTGGCTCAGGCATCTGTTCGCGGCGCTGCTGCCGCCGCTGCTGCACTTCCTGTACCGCTACGGCACCGTTTTCTCGCCGCACGGGGAGAACGCCATCGTCGTCTTCGACGAGCGCGACGTCCCGACCCGGCTGGCGATGAAGGACTTCGTGGACGACGTCAACGTCAGCGCCGAGCCGGTTCCCGAGCTCGACTCCATGCCGGTGGACGTCCGGGGGGTCCTGTTGAGCGAACCTCCCACATTCCTGACGCAGTTCATCCACTCCGCGCTCTTCGTGGGGGTCTTCCGCTATCTCGCCCCGCTGTGCGAGGTCCAGCTCGGGGTGAGCGAGCGCGATTTCTGGTCACTCGTACGGTCCGAGATCGACCGCTATCACGCCCGCTTCCCGGTGCTGAAACCCCGGTTCGAGACGTTCGACCTGCTGACGCCGCGCATCGAACGCCTCTGCCTCAACCGCAACCGTCTGCACGCCGACGGCTACCGCGACAGGTCCGAGCGCCCGCACGCGGCCGTGCACGGGACGGTGCGCAATCCGCTGCACTGAGGACGGATCCTCTCGCCGACCGGACCCGGCGTCCCCATCCGGACACGGAGCGCTCTCGCTCGGGCCGACCCGGTCGTGGCCGGAAGGAATCGTGCAGGCAGGGAAGCAGCCGAGCGGAGTGTCGGTGGCGCCGCGTAAGGTGTCGGGTCTATGAGCAAGCCCGCCGTCACCGAACTCCTCCAGGCCGCCGTCATCGCCGTCAAAGGCACGGAACGCCCAGGTCAGGCCGCCATGGCCGAGGCAGTGGCCGAGGCTGTCGAAGACGGCCGCCATCTCCTCGTGCAGGCGGGCACCGGGACCGGGAAATCCCTCGGCTACCTGGTCCCCGCACTGGCCCACGGGGAGCGGGTGGTGGTGGCCACCGCCACACTCGCGCTGCAGCGGCAGCTGGTCGAGCGCGACCTGCCGCGCACCGTCGAGGCCCTCCAGCCGCTGCTGCGACGCCGCCCGGAGTTCGCCATGCTCAAGGGGCGGTCGAACTACTTGTGCCTGCACCGGCTCCATGAGGGAGTGCCGCAGGAAGAGGAGGACGGCCTCTTCGACCCATTCGAGAGCGCGACCCCCACCTCCAAGCTCGGCAAGGACCTGCTGCGGCTGCGCGACTGGTCGGACGAGACGGAGACGGGCGACCGGGACGACCTCAAGCCCGGTGTCTCCGACCGCGCCTGGGGCCAGGTCTCCGTCTCCTCCCGCGAGTGCCTCGGAGCGTCCAAGTGCGCCTACGGTGCCGAATGCTTCGCGGAGGCCGCCCGGGAGCGGGCCAAGCTGGCCGACGTGATCGTCACCAACCACGCACTCTTGGCCATCGACGCCATCGAGGGCGCCCCCGTGCTCCCCGGCCACGAGGTGCTGATCGTCGACGAGGCGCACGAGCTGGTCTCCCGCGTCACGGGTGTGGCCACCGGCGAGCTCACTCCCGGCAGCGTCAACCGCGCGGTGCGCCGCGTCGCCAAGCTGGTGGACGAGAAGATTGCCGATCAGCTCCAGACCGCCTCCGAGACCTTCGAACGGCTGATGGAGCTCGCCCTGCCGGGCCGACTGGAAGCCGTGCCGGAGGACCTGGAGTACGCCCTGATGGCGCTGCGTGATGCCGGGCGCAGCTGTCTCAGCGCACTGGGCAACACACGTGACTCCTCGGTCCAGGACGAGGACGCGGTCCGCAAGCAGGCCAAGGCGGCGATCGAGAACATCCACGATGTCGCCGAACGCATTCTGGAGCACTCCGAGTTCGACGTCCTCTGGTATGAGCGGCACGAGCGGTACGGAGCGTCACTGCGGGTGGCACCGCTCTCCGTCTCCGGGCTGCTGCGCGAGAAGCTCTTCACCGACCGTTCTGTCATCCTGACCTCCGCCACGCTCAAACTGGGCGGGGACTTCAACGGGGTCGGCGCCTCACTCGGCCTCGCACCGGAGGGGATCAGGGGGACCGATGCGGAAGGGAAGAGCGACGACCAGGTACCCGTGTGGAGCGGGCTGGATGTCGGCTCCCCGTTCGACTACCGCAAGCAGGGCATCCTCTACGTCGCCGGACATCTGAATCCCCCCGGCCGGGACGTCCAGCGCAGCGACATGCTCGACGAGCTCGCGGAGCTGGTGGAAGCGGCGGGCGGGCGCACTCTGGGGCTCTTCTCCTCCATGCGGGGCGCGCGGGCTGCAGCCGAGGAACTGCGCGGCAGGCTGGGGCTCCCGATCCTGCTCCAGGGCGAGGAGACGCTCGGCGAGCTCATCAGACGTTTCGCCGACGATGCGGAGACCTGCCTGTTCGGGACCCTGTCCCTGTGGCAGGGCGTGGACGTCCCGGGGCCCAACTGCCAACTGGTGGTGATGGACAGGGTGCCGTTCCCGCGCCCTGACGATCCACTGATGAGCGCCCGGCAGAAGGCCGTGGAGGAGTCCGGCGGCAACGGCTTCATGGCGGTGGCGGCCACGCACGCGGCGCTGCTGATGGCCCAGGGCGCCGGCCGGCTGGTCCGCGCGACGGGGGATCGAGGTGTGGTCGCGGTGCTGGACCCGCGGCTGGAGCGAGCGCGCTACGGCGGCTTTCTGCGGACTTCCATGCCCGATTTCTGGTACACGACGGACCGCAACCAGGTCCGCCGCTCCCTGTCGGCCATCGACGAGGCAGCCAAGAAGGCGTAGGCGAGTCGCCGGACTGCGCGAGTTGCGGGAGCGGAGCGCGTGGGCCGGGGTTCTGGTGCCGTTTCAACGTGCTCTGCGCCGGCACGACGGCGGGCCGCCGGTCCCGGGGGTGGAGGGAACCAGCGGCCCGTAGCCTTCGGTCGGCGGCGAGGTGGCGCAGTGCCCGAGCTTCCGGCCGCCTCGCCCCTGTCGGTCGTACGCCGGTGCGGTGTTCAGACTCGGCGGAGGACGGCGACGACCTTGCCGAGGATCGTCGCGTCGTCGCCGGGGATCGGCTGGTACGAGGAGTTGTGCGGGAGCAGCCACACATGCCCGTCCTCGCGCTTGAAGCGCTTCACGGTGGCCTCGCCGTCCAGCATCGCGGCGACGATGTCGCCGTTCTCCGCGACGGGCTGGCGCCGGACGGTGACCCAGTCGCCGTCGCAGATCGCGGCCTCGACCATGGAGTCACCGATGACCTTCAGGACGAAGAGCTCGCCGTCGCCGACCAGCTGGCGCGGCAGCGGGAAGACGTCCTCGACCGACTCCTCGGCGAGGATCGGACCGCCCGCGGCGATACGTCCCACCAGCGGGACGTAGGAGGCGGACGGCTTTCCGGCGGTGTCGGTCGCCGCCTGCGTGCTGCTCGGCGCGTCGGAACCGCGCACCTCGTAGGCGCGGGGGCGGTGCGGGTCGCGGCGCAGAAAGCCTTTTCGCTCCAGGGCCATCAACTGGTGTGCCACCGAGGAGGTGCTGGAGAGCCCGACGGCCTGACCGATTTCGCGCATGGACGGCGGGTAGCCGCGCCGCTGCACCGAATCGCGGATCACCTCGATCACCCGGCGCTGCCGATCGGTGAGTCCCGAACTGTCCGCGCGGATGCCTGGAGGTCGCCCTGGAAGCGAGCGCTTCGCTTGTTGGCCGTCCTGGATCTCCCCGTTCATGGCGTCATTCACCGGCTGAATTTCGTCAATGGGCTGAGCTGTTGCCTGAGCTGCGCGGTTCTGGGAGGTGATGGTGGCGCTGTCTGCAGTCGTGGTCACGTCGGCCCCTCTCGAGAAGTTCTCCCTAGCTGGACAACGGTAGTTGGTTTCGAAAGGTTGCGCCAAACACACGTTCGAGTGAAAATCCGCAGTTCACCTGACTTCTACCGCTCGATGGGTGTATAGGTCGCGACATCCGCTCGGCAGGAGCGGGGGTGTTCCGGAATGCCCGCAGCTCTCCCGCGCATTCGCGGTTCGGCGTGTCATCCATTCGTGCCCGCGCCGCTCCTGTCACAGCCGGTGTTCCCCGGACGGTCCCGCCGCCGCGGCGCCGACTGGGTGGCCGACCGTGCCTCGGCGTGGCGATTTCCAGCCGTTTTCCGCCGCCGTCTGTCGCTGTCCGTAATCGCTGCTCTCGGTGAACCCCTGCCCTCGAGGCGCGGCGGGTCCGGGCCCCGTTGCCGCCGCTCTTTCGCGCCGCCGCTCGTCCTCCCGCGCCGCCGTCCCGGGGGCGGTGCGCCGCCGCTGTCCGGCACAGTCTCGCAGGCGTGCCCCAGGGGCTCTCCGGCGGCCCGCTTCGCGTAGGGTCGTGGGCTGCGCCGGACGGCGACACGCGTCGTGACCGTCTTGCCTCTCGGCTACCAGATCTAGTGGTTTGATGAGCGAACGCCACCAGAAGTTGTGTCCCCGGGTGCTCGTGCCGTGGGGATGTCGCCTATGCTGGAGGCCAGTCGAGGGGCCCCTGTGACGGGGGTGCCGCGACGTGATCAGTTATGCACGGTGAGGGCTCTGCGGGCCCTGGGAGGGTGGAAACGATGCATTGCCCCTTCTGCCGGCACCCCGACAGCCGTGTGGTCGACAGCCGTACGGCCGACGACGGAGCTGCCATCAGGCGTCGCCGCCAGTGCCCCCACTGCTCCAGGCGCTTCACCACTGTCGAGAACGCGTCACTCACGGTGATCAAGCGGAGTGGTGTCACCGAGCCCTTCAGCAGGGACAAGGTGATCGCGGGAGTGCGCAAGGCGTGTCAGGGGCGCCCCGTGACCGAGGACGCGCTGGCCCAGCTCGGGCAGCGGGTGGAGGAGGCCGTCCGGGCCACCGGGAGCGCGGAGTTGTCCACGCACGACGTCGGACTGGCCATACTCGGCCCGCTCCAGGATCTCGATCTAGTCGCCTATCTGCGCTTCGCCTCGGTCTACAAGGCGTTCGAATCCCTGGAGGACTTCGAGGCCGCCATATCCGAACTGCGCGAGGTGCAATCGCTCGCCCCCGGGGCTCGGGCGGACGAAGCCGCCGGTGAGTGCGAGGGGGCCGAGGGGGCCCGGGCGGGCAAGGGGCGTGCAGCCGGGGGAGAGGCGCGGGTGCTGCCCGAGGTGCCGCCGCCCGCCGTCGGGGGAGACCCGGCGGCGGGACCCCGGGCGGGACAGGCGCGCGGGGGCGAGGGCGCCTCCGCCGCTGCCGCCGCCGACTGAACGGCAGGCCGCTCCGCGGCGCGCGGCCGGCAGGCCGGGGTGGGTCCTCGGCACACACAGAGACCTGGCCTGGACACGCACCGTGTCCGGGTCATCAGACAGGCACAGCTCTCGGGGAAGAACCGGGGCATGTTGGGGCGTTATGCCCCACACAGGGAGGCGGAATGACAGAGACGACGAGTGGCCCGGCACGCGGCTCCCGCGCAAAGGGCGGCAAGGCGAAGAGCGGACTGCGTATCGAGCGCGTCCACACGACCCCCGGAGTGCACCCGTACGACGAGGTGAGCTGGGAGCGCCGCGACGTCGTCATGACCAACTGGCGCGACGGCTCGATCAACTTCGAGCAGCGTGGCGTCGAATTCCCCGACTTCTGGTCGGTGAATGCGGTCAACATTGTTACGAGCAAGTACTTCCGCGGCGCGGTGGGCACCCCTCAGCGGGAGAGCAGCCTCAAGCAGCTCATCGACCGCGTGGTGAAGACCTACCGGGCGGCCGGTGAGAAGCACGGGTACTTCGACTCCCCCGCGGATGCGGAGATCTTCGAGCACGAACTCGCCTATGCCGTGCTGCACCAGATCTTCGCGTTCAACTCCCCGGTGTGGTTCAACGTCGGGACGAAGCAGCCCCAGCAGGTCAGTGCCTGCTTCATCCTGTCCGTCGACGACTCCATGGAGTCGATTCTCGACTGGTACAAGGAAGAGGGCATGATCTTCAAGGGCGGCTCGGGTGCCGGCCTGAACCTCTCCCGTATCCGCTCCTCGAAGGAGCTCCTCTCCTCCGGCGGCAACGCCTCGGGGCCCGTCTCCTTCATGCGCGGCGCCGACGCCTCCGCCGGGACGATCAAGTCGGGTGGCGCGACCCGCCGCGCCGCCAAGATGGTCGTCCTGGACGTCGACCACCCGGATGTCGAGGCGTTCATCGACACCAAGGTCAAGGAGGAGGAGAAGATCCGCGCCCTGCGCGACGCGGGCTTCGACATGGACCTGGGCGGCGACGACATCGCCTCCGTCCAGTACCAGAACGCCAACAACTCGGTCCGGGTCAACGACGAGTTCATGAAGGCCGTCGAGGCCGGTTCCAACTTCGCGCTGCGTGCCCGGATGACCGGTGAGGTCGTCGAGGAGGTGGACGCGAAGAAGCTCTTCCACAAGATGGCCGAGGCCGCCCACGTCTGCGCCGACCCCGGCATCCAGTACGACGACACGATCAACCGCTGGCACACCTCGCCGGAGACCGGCCGGATCACCGCCTCCAACCCGTGCAGCGAGTACATGCACCTGGACAACTCCTCGTGCAACCTGGCCTCGCTCAACCTCATGAAGTTCCTGCGCGACGACGACCAGGGCAACCAGTCCTTCGACGCGGAGCGCTTCGCGAAGGTGACCGAGCTGGTCATCACAGCGATGGACATCTCCATCTGCTTCGCCGACTTCCCCACCGAGAAGATCGGCGAGACCACTCGTGCCTTCCGTCAGCTGGGCATCGGCTACGCCAACCTGGGTGCGTTGCTGATGGCCACCGGACATGCCTACGACAGCGACGGCGGCCGCGCGCTGGCCGGTGCCATCACCTCCCTGATGACCGGCACTTCGTACAAGCGCTCGGCCGAACTCGCCGCGGTGGTCGGCGCCTACGAGGGGTACGCCCGCAACGCCGAGGCGCACCGGCGCGTCATGAAGCAGCACAGCGACGCCAACGACACGGCGCCCCGCACGGACGACCTGGACAGCCCGGTCTGGGCCGCGGCCACCGAGGCGTGGCAGGACGTGCAGCGGCTCGGGAAGAAGAACGGCTTCCGCAACGCGCAGGCCTCGGTGCTGGCCCCCACCGGCACCATCGGCTTGATGATGGACTGCGACACCACCGGCGTCGAGCCCGATCTGGCCCTGGTCAAGTTCAAGAAGCTCGTCGGCGGCGGCTCGATGCAGATCGTGAACAACACGGTCCCCAAGGCCCTCAAGCGCCTCGGCTACCAGCCCGAGCAGGTCGAGGCGATCGTCGAGCACATCGCCGAGCACGGCAACGTCGTGGACGCGCCCGGCCTCAAGCCGGAGCACTACGAGGTCTTCGACTGCGCCATGGGCGAGCGGTCCATCTCCCCGATGGGGCACGTCCGGATGATGGCCGCAGCCCAGCCGTTCCTGTCCGGTGCCATCTCCAAGACGGTCAACATGCCTGCGAGCAGCACCGTCGAGGACGTCGAGGAGATCTACCTCCAGGGGTGGAAGCTCGGTACCAAGGCGCTCGCCGTCTACGTCGAGAACAGCAAGGTCGGCCAGCCGCTGTCGGCGAAGGCCAAGGAGGAGAAGAAGGCGCAGGCTCCCGAACCGGAGAAGGTCGTCGAATACCGTCCGGTCCGCCGCCGGCTGCCCAAGGGCCGCCCCGGCATCACGACCTCCTTCACGGTGGGCGGCGCCGAGGGCTACATGACGGCCAACTCCTACCCGGACGACGGTCTCGGTGAGGTCTTCCTCAAGATGTCCAAGCAGGGCTCCACCCTGGCGGGCATGATGGACGCCTTCTCGATCGCCGTCTCCGTCGGCCTCCAGTACGGGGTCCCGCTGGAGACCTACGTCTCGAAGTTCACCAACATGCGCTTCGAACCGGCCGGTATGACCGACGACACCGACGTGCGGATGGCCCAGTCGATCGTCGACTACATCTTCCGCCGTCTGGCGCTGGACTTCCTCCCCTTCGAGACCCGCTCCGCGCTGGGTATCCACTCGGCCGCCGAGCGCCAGCGCCACCTGGAGACGGGCTCCTACGAGGCGACCGAGGACGAGTTCGACGCGGACGCCCTGGCCCAGTCGGCTCCCAAGGCCGAGCAGGCGGCGGCCGCCGAGGAGGCCAAGGACAGCAAGGACGAGCAGCGCACGGCCACCGAGCCGGAGGCTGCCGCCCCGGCCCCGCGCGAGGCGCACAACTCCACCGAACTGATGGAGATGCAGCTCGGCCTCAACGCCGACGCCCCGCTGTGCTTCTCCTGCGGCACCAAGATGCGCCGCGCGGGTAGCTGCTACCTCTGCGAGGGCTGCGGTTCGACCAGCGGCTGCAGCTGACAGCGGGCGGGTCCGACGTCCTGCGGAACCTCGGGGATCCGCTGCTGAGACCGTCGGCCTGCACATGAGAGAGGGAGTCGGCCCGGGGCCGGCTCCCTCTCCGCTGTACCGGCTTCTGCTGTACCGGCCTGCGGCGCCGCTGCTCAGCGCCGTCGAGATGCCGCTGTCGCATGCGGTCGACACGGCTGTTGCGGAGCGCGCATCGCGGGAGAGAGGAGCGCGGTTGTCGGTGTCGGCCTCGCCCGTGACGGTCCGCGGCGTCGTACCTTCCGGCCCGGACCTCCGATCCCCGCCAGGTGATGGCGGGCCGACGGCCACGGGAGCGTCACCGCACATCAGTGCGGTGCACGCCTGTGCGTTCGGACCGGTCCGAGGCGTCACCGGGATGGCCGTACGATAGCGCGGTGCTGGTCAAGTGGATGCGCTGCACGGTCGTCAACCGCCCGGGATTCGCGCGGGCACAGCGAAAGTGGGCGGGGCTGCTCGGTGAACCCGGCTTCCGGGGGCAGGGCGGGGGATGGAGCCGGGCCCGGGACGGGGTCGTGCACCTCTTCGGCTTCTGGGAAAGCAGGGCCTTCTACGACTCCTTCATGGCCCGCTCGCACGACCGGCTGCACGCCTCCCAGCTCGGTACCTACAAGGAGATGCAGGTCAGGCTCTTCGATTACCGTTTCGACGTGAAGACCGGCTTCCGTCCGGTCTTCACCGACGCGGACCTGCTGCGGGTGGCCCACTGCCGGGTGCGGCCCGAGCGGATCGAGCACTACATGCTCATGCAGGAGAAGGTGTGGAACCCTGCGATGGCCGGTTCGCCGGGCATGCTGCGCGGTGTCTTCGCGCAGGCGAACACGGAGGACGAGTTCCTCGTCCTGTCGATGTGGAACTCCACCGCCGAATACGGAAAGTATCGAGCTGAGCGTGTGGAGCGGTTGGCCCTGCGTGCCCGGACCGGGGCCGACCTCGCCCGCGTCACCGGCGACGTCATCGACCTGGAGCCGTCGTGGACCGTCTGACCTAGGGTGGAACCCATGGCACGTCCTCGCCGAATCGTCCTGCTCCGCCACGGAGAGTCGGAGGGAAACGCCGACGACAGCATCTACGAACGCGTGCCCGATCACGCACTGCCACTGACCGAGCGCGGTCGGCGGCAGGCGGAGGAAGCGGGCAAGCAGCTCCGCGAGATCTTCGGCGAGGAACGCGTCTCGGCCTTCGTGTCCCCCTACCGCCGCACTCGGGAGACACTCGCCGCGCTCGGGTTCGATCCGGCCCGGATGCGGGTGCGCGAGGAACCCAGACTTCGCGAGCAGGACTGGGGAAACTGGCAGGACCGGGACGACGTCCGCCAGCAGAAGAAGTACCGCGACGCCTACGGGCACTTCTTCTACCGCTTCGCCCAGGGCGAATCCGGCGCCGACGTCTACGACCGGGCCGGAGCCTTCCTGGAGAGCCTGTGGCGCAGCTTCGAAGCGCCCGACAATCCGCCGAACGTCCTGCTGGTCACGCACGGACTCACGATGCGGCTGTTCTGCATGCGCTGGTTCCACTGGACGGTGGAGGAGTTCGAATGCCTCTCCAATCCGCGCAACGGCGAGACCCGCGCCCTCCTTCTCGGCCCTGAAGGCCGCTATCACCTCGACCGCCCCTTCGAACGCTGGCAGGACCCCCGCCCCTACGGAACCCGCCGCTAACATCGTCGGGACATGAGTGCTCTCCCATCCGACCCCACCCGCGCCGAGCGGCTCTCCCGCGCCCTTGCCGCCCTGCGCGGCCTGGCCGTGGGCGACGCATTGGGCTCCCAGTTCTTCGTCCCCGCCAACCTCACCTACCTGCGCCGTCGGGAACTGCCTCCGGGAAACTGGCAGTGGACCGACGACACGGAGATGGCAGCCTCCGTGGTCGCCGTACTCGCGGCGCACGGTCGCACCGACCAGGACGCGCTGGCCGCCTCCTTCGCCCGGCGCCACGACTTCGACCGCGGCTACGGCCCCGCGGTGAACCGGATGCTGCGCCTGATCCGCCAGGAGGGCGGGGACTGGCGGGAGTTGGCGGCCTCCCTCTTCGACGGCCAGGGTTCCTGGGGGAACGGCGGCGCCATGCGGGTCGCCCCGCTGGGCGCATGGTTCGCGGACGACCCGGAACGGGCAGCGGACGAGGCCGTACGCTCCGCCGAGGTCACCCACCGGCACCCCGAGGCTGTCGCGGGCACCCGAGCGGTGGCTGCGGCGGCCGCCCTCGTCGCCGGTGCGGAGCACGGTACTCCCGCCGTGCCGGGAGGGGCCGACCGCGGTACCGAGGCCGGCACGGCGCGGACGGCGGATGCGGGCAGCGCTGAACCCGCCCCGACGCCGCTGAGTGCCGAGCGCCTGCTGGCCCGGGTCCAGGAACTCGTCCCGCGCAGCGCCGTGCAGGCGGGGCTGCGCCGCGCCGTGGATCTGCTCGACTACGCCGATGTGGGCACGGTCGCGGCGGTTCTCGGCTGCGGCCGGCGCACCAGTACGCAGGACACGGTTCCCTTCGCGCTCTGGGCCGCTGCCCGGAACCTGGGGGACTTCCGGGCGGCGCTCTGGGCGACCGCGAGCGCCGGTGGTGATGTGGACACCACATGCGCGATCGTCGGCGGGATCGTGGCAGCCGCCGGTCCTGGGGCGGCTCCTCCGCGGGAGTGGCACGAGCGAACGGAGCAGTTTCCCTCCTGGCTGCTGGAGGCGGTGCGCTGATCCCGGCTGCTCGCCACGGCGGGCCACACGCCGCCCGGACCGGAGGCCGCGGTGCGTCACTTCTGGTTTCGTGGACGCTCCGTCACTGCTCCACCGCCTTCCGCGATCACCGGCGCCGGTTTCCGGACTCTTTCCGAGTTCGGGGCCGACTTTGTCGGACTCCCCTGAACTCACGGCCCCCGCAGCGGATACGCTGGTTATTGCCATGCCGTACGAGTCTCCAACCCATCGCGTCGAGCGTTCGCTCCGCGCCACCACCGGCGCCAAGATCGTCGCCGGAGTGGACGAGGTCGGCCGTGGAGCCTGGGCGGGACCCGTCACGGTCTGCGCCGCGATCACGGGTCTGCGTCGTCCTCCCGCCGGTCTCACCGATTCCAAACTCATCCCCGAGCCCCGCCGCAGTGAGCTCGCCGAAGAACTCGTCAGTTGGGTCAGTGCCTATTCCCTCGGTCACTCCACCCCGGAGGAGATCGACGCGCACGGCATGACGGCTGCCCTTCGGCTCGCCGCCGTCCGAGCCCTGGACGGCCTGCCCGAACGCCCCGATGCCGTGATCCTCGACGGCAAGCACGATTACCTCGGAGCACCTTGGCGGGTGCGGACCGTGATCAAGGGCGACCAGTCATGCGTCGCCGTCGCGGCCGCTTCTGTCATCGCCAAGGTGCGCCGTGACGCGCTGATGGCCGGACTCGCCGCGGAGCACGCCGAGTTCGCATTCGAGGACAACGCCGGGTATCCCTCACCCGTCCATCGGGCCGCTTTGGAAAGCAGCGGCCCCACCCCCTACCACCGGCTGTCGTGGGCGTATATGGATGCCCTGACCCGCTGGAAACACCTCAAGCGCAACCGGAGCGAGCCCACAGAACAGATCGGCCTCTTCTGAACCGGCACAGCCGGACGGCGCCGTCACGACGTACTGGACCTCCGTCGCGGGAATATCCGCGCAACCGGTACCCGCTGATACGCCTGTTTCCGTCATTTGATAGACAACACCTCATGCCTCTCACTCCCGAGGAGCCACAGATTTACGAGAGCGTCCCGGGCACCCGCGCTTCAGCGGGAGCATCCCGAACTCCGCAGGCATCCCGCACCGCAGCGCCGGTTCCCGGCCCCCGCCAGGCACCGCGCCCCGCGCCGCCGCGCACCGACAGCAAGGGCCCCAACACACCGGGCCGCCCCGGCGGCCCCCAGCAGGGCGGCAAGCCGTCCACCCCGGCCAGGTCCCCCGCCCCGCCCGCCACGGCCCGCATCCACCTGGTCGCGGCTACCGATGCGACGGCGGTGGAGGTCGCCGACGAGACGGTCGACAAGCTTCTCGACGAAGGCCGGGCCCCCGGCGAGATCCTGCTGCTGACCACCGGCGGCCAGCATCCGTGGGCGGAGCACGAGCTCTCCTTCGGTGAGGACTCCTACTGGCGCCAACTGACCGACGCTGAGGACGTCTTCTGCGCCCACGCCTCTTCCGTCGCCCGTACCGCCCAGCGCGCCATCGTGCTGCTTGCGGTCAACGGCGGCACCGACTCCGAGGCGACCGCGGCGCTGCCCGCAGCTCTGGAGAAGGCAACCGAACAACTCATCGTCTGCGGCGATCCCGAGCGCGTACGCGCACTGCTGTGATCTCTGCCCTCGCCACGGCGGTGTCCGGTCCGAGGAGCGGCCGAGGCGAGTCCGCAGCCTGCCCGGTCGCGCCGGGGCCGGTCGGCGCCTGCAGCGGCCGGCACCGGCGCCGTCCCTGAACCGCGCTCCCGCGCCGCCTCGGACCGACGGTGCGTGCGGCGGCCGTCGGCCCGGTCGGCCCCTTTCGTCCGGTCGTTCCGTGGGGTCAGTTCTGGGTGGCGAGGACCAGCGGCAGCACCTCCTTGGCACCGGCCTGCCGGAGCATCCGCGCGGCCACCGCGATCGTCCACCCCGTGGCGGTGTAGTCGTCCACCAGCAGGACCGGCCCCTCCAGGGCTGCGAGGGATTCCGCCAGCTCCGGGGGCAGCGTCAGCGCCTCGTGGACAGCGCGCAGCCGCTGGGCGCCGTTGCTGCGCGCGCCGTTCAGCATCCCGAACTCGTCCTCGCAGGTGATCGCACCGAGCAGCGGAATCCGGCCGATGTCCGCGATCCGTTCCGCGAAGGACCGCACCAACTGCGGGCGGGTCCGGGAATCGACCGCCACGACGCCGGCCGGCCGCTCCGGTGCCTCCCCGCCACCTCCCGAGGACCAGCCATCAGGGCCCTTGGCCCAGTCCGAGAGAACTGTCACCGCGCCGCGCAGCACATCCTCAGGTACCGGCCCATCGCCGCCCTGTTCGGCCAGCAGGGGCCGCAGCCGGTTTCCCCAGCCGATGTCGGAGAGACGTCCGAGGGCCCTGCCGGCTGACGCCTGCTGCTGCTGGGGGATCCGCCCCTTGAGATCCAGGCCGGCAGCCTGCATTCCGGTGGGCCACATCTTCCGCGGCTCGATCCGCACCCCGGGCCTGTTCAGCTCCCCGCGAGCGGCCACCACGAGCGACTCGTCGACCTCCGGGCTGAATCTGCTGCCGGCGCAGTTGTCGCACCGTCCGCATGGTGCCGCCGACTCATCGTCCAGCTCTCGCCGCAGATATTCCATCCGGCAGTCGGACGTCTCGGTGTAGTGGCGCATCGCCCGCTGCTCGGCCTGTCGCTGTCGCTCGACCCACTCGTACCGGTCGGCCTCGTAGTGCCAGGGCCGGCCGGTGGCGACCCATCCCCCCTTGACCCGCTGCACCGCGCCGTCCACATCGAGCACCTTCAGCATCACCTCCAGGCGGGAGCGGCGCAGCTCCACCCGGGGTTCCAGGGCAGGCAGCGACATCGGGGTCTCGGAGGCCGCCAGAACCTCCAGGGTCCGCCGCACCTGCTCCTCCGGAGGGAAGGCCAGCGAGGCGAAGTAGCGCCAGATCGCTTCGTCCTCCTTGCCGGGAAGCAGCAGCACCTCCGCGTGCTCGACGCCGCGGCCCGCACGGCCGACCTGCTGGTAGTAGGCGATGGGAGAGGAGGGCGAGCCCAGGTGGACCACGAAACCGAGATCCGGCTTGTCGAAGCCCATGCCCAGAGCCGACGTCGCCACCAGGGCTTTGACCCGGTTGGCGAGGAGATCGCCCTCGGCCGCCTCGCGGTCGGCGTTCTCCTGGCGGCCCGTGTAGGAGGCCACCTCGTGTCCGCACTGGCGGAGGAAGGCCGTCACCTCCTCGGCGGCCGCCACGGTGAGGGTGTAGATGATGCCCGACCCCGGCAGGGATTTCAGATGCTCTCCCAGCCAGGCCAGGCGGTGCGGGGCGTCGGGCAGCCGCAGGACACCGAGGCTCAGGCTCTCCCTGTCCAGGGATCCGCGCAGCACCAGGGCGGGGGACGCCCCGGCGTCGGTGCCGTCGTCCGCCGCCCTGCCGGTACCGAGCTGCTCGGCGACGTCGGCCGTGACCCGTGCATTGGCCGTGGCGGTCGTCGCGAGAACCGGGACACCCGAAGGCAGCTCGGCGAGTATGGTCCGCAGCCGTCGGTAGTCCGGACGGAAATCGTGGCCCCAGTCGGAGATGCAGTGCGCCTCGTCCACGACGAGCAGACCGGTGGACGCGGTGAGGCTGGGCAGCACATGATCGCGGAAATCCGGATTGTTGAGACGCTCCGGGCTGACCAGCAGCACGTCGACCCGCCCGTCGGCGATCTCGGACTCGATGGTCCGCCACTCCTCCGGGTTCGCCGAATTGATCGTACGGGCCTGGATCCCGGCCCGGGAGGCTGCCTCCACCTGGTTGCGCATCAGTGCCAGCAGCGGCGAGACGATCACCGTCGGACCTGCACCGCGCTTGCGCAGCAGCGCGGTCGCCACGAAGTAGACCGCCGACTTCCCCCAGCCGGTGCGCTGCACGACCAGCGCTCTCCTCCGCTCGGCGACCAGTGCCTCGATGGCCCGCCACTGGTCCGTGCGCAGCCGGGCCGTCCCTTCGCGGTCGCCGACAAGATCGGCGAGCACCGCGTCGGCGGCCTGCCGCAGCTTCGTATCACTCATGCGTCCATGCAACCCGATGCCTCGGACATGTGTGGAACCTGGCTGTGGATAAGCCGCGACCGATATGACAACCATGCGGATCGTCTTGGCTGTGGACAACCGGCGGCCGGAAGTTCCGGGGCGAGGGCACTGTCGGGGCATGACACAGCACGACCGCGAATCCCGCGGCAGCGAACCGACCGCTCCCTCGCAGCGGACCGCTCCCTCCGGACAACCGAGCGTTTCCCTGCGGAGTCCTTCCGAACTCGCCGAAGCGCTTCCCTACCTGCTCGGCTTCTACCCGGACGACTCCCTCGTCGTCGTCGCCCTCCATGGGGAGCGGGGGCGGTTCGGTGGGCGCCTCAGGGTCGGCATCCCCGATGCCGACAGCGGTTGGGCTGCTTTCGCCGCCCAGCTCGCCGAATGCCTCGACTCCAGCTCGCGGGCCCGGGGCGACCGTCCCGACGGAGCCTTGCTCTTCCTGTGCCAGGAACCGGGTGCGGAGCGCACCGGCAGGGAGGTCATGGAGCGGCTGCGCCCTCTCGTGCAGCATCTGCGGCGCGCCTGCGGTGATCTCGAGATGCCCGTCTACGAGGCACTGTGCCTCTCGGCAGGGAGGTACTTCTCCTACTGCTGCCCCGACTCGGGCTGCTGCCCGCCCGACGGCGTCCTCATGGAGCACTCCGGTACCTCGGCCATGGCTGCCGCAGCCGCGTACGCCGGAATGCCGATGCACGGCTCACTCCGGGACATGGAGAAGCGACTGGCACCGCTGGGACCGCCGTTCGCCGAGGAGCAGATCCGAGTCCTGGACGGCGCCGATGCCGAACTCACCGTGCGGATGCTCGCCGAGGAGGGACGCCAGCAGGTGCGCGCCGAGACCCTGGCGCTCCTCGGACGGTTGCTGGAGCGCTTCCGGCGGCGGTTGCCCGATGCCTCGACGCAGATCTGTGCGCAGGACGCGCAGGACGACGGGCTGCTCGGCCACGAGGAGTGCGCCTCGGTGATCCTCGCCATCCAGGACCGGGAGACCCGGGACCAGGTTGCCGCGTCGACGGAGGGTGCAGAATCCGCTCACGCGCTGCGGCTCTGGCGGGCGCTTGCCCGGCGCTGCGCGGGGCCCTACACCGGGCACGGGGTGCCGCTCATCGCGCTGGCCGGCTGGGTCGCCTGGGAGGCCGGAGACATTCCGACGGCCCGCGTCGCTCTGGGGCTGGCTCTGCGGACCGACCCTGACTACCTCTTCGCCCAGCTGCTTCACCACGCCTGCAACGAGGGGCTCGACCCCGAGCTGGTGCGGCGCTGCCTCAGGAACGGGGGAGAGGCGGGACACGAGGAGGACGAGGACGGCCCGCCCGCCGGAGAGGCGGATGGTGCCGCCTGCTGAGCGGCGGGGCCGTCCGCCCCTGCGAGAGGCGGAGGAGATGCGGGTTCCGCTGCCTCGGAACGGACTGTTTATCGTCAGGGAGACGACTATGATCACGCCATGCCCTACGACCCGTCGGCCTTCCCGCCCTTTGCTGTCACCGTCGACCTTGTGGTGCTCACCGTCCGCAAGGACGCGCTGTACGCACTTGTCGTGCGCCGCGGGGAGCCTCCCTACCAGGGCAGGTGGGCACTTCCCGGTGGGTTCGTGCGGGACGACGAGGACTTGGAGTCCGCTGCGGGGCGAGAGCTCACCGAGGAGACAGGACTGCGCTCGCAGGCGCTCGAGGACCAGGACGCGGGCGCACACCTCGAACAGCTCGCCACCTACGGCGCACCGCAGCGGGATCCCAGGATGCGGGTGGTCAGTGTCGCGTACCTCGTCCTCGCGCCGGACCTTCCCTCGCCCATCGCGGGCGGAGACGCGCGCAGTGCCCGATGGGCGGCGACGGACGCGCTCCTCGGTGCGGCGGACGGGGCCGACCGGGAAGTGGAGGAACAGCAGGTACCGCTCGCCTTCGACCACGGTGAGATCCTGCGGGACGGAGTGGAAAGAGCTCGATCCAAGATCGAGTACTCCTCGCTCGCCACCGCCTTCTGCCCGGCCGAGTTCACGGTGGGGGAGCTGCGACGGGTCTACGAAGCTGTCTGGGGTGTGGCGCTCGACCCCCGGAACTTCCATCGCAAGGTGACGGGCACCCCGGGCTTCCTGGTGCCGACCGGGGGCACGACGACCCGGCAAGGGGGGCGACCGGCCCAACTGTTCCGTGCCGGAGGGGCGACGCTGCTCAACCCGCCGATGCTGCGGCCGGAGGTCTGAGGCCGAACGTCGTGCCCCGGCCTTGCTTCCGGTCGGGCCGAGCGGCTACCCGGAAAGTCGGAAATATCGCGTTATCGTGCAGAGGTGCGTCTGCCATGCGTTCTGCGGGAGAAGCGATGATTCAGGCCATCGGACTCACCAGCACGGTCCGGCGCAAGGGTCCGCCGCATGTCGACGACCTCACCTTCGAGGCCCGCCCGGGTGAGGTCACTGTGCTGCTGGGCCCGGCCGGTTCGGGCAAGAGCGAGGCGCTGCGGCTGTTGCTGCAACTGGTTCCGGGACGGGGCGTGGCCCTCTTCCGCGGACGGCCGGTGCAGCGGATTCCGCACCCGGCCCGGGAGATCGGCGCCTTCCTCGGTGACGTTCCCACCCACCCGGCCCGCACCGCTCGTGGGCAGCTCCGGATGCTCACCGCGGTGGCGGGAGTGCCGCTCGACAGGGCTGACGAGGTGCTGGATCTGGTCGGGCTCAGCGGGTTGGCCGATCAGCGGCTCGGCGACTTCTCGCTGGGTATGGACCGCAGGCTCGGGATGGCCGCGGCGCTCCTGGGTGACCCGCACACACTCGTCCTCGACGAACCGACGCGGGGGCTTTCGCCACGGGAAGCCACCTGGCTGAACGGGCTGCTGCGCGGATATGTGCGGCAGGGCGGACTGGTACTGACCACCTCGCGCGACCCCAGGCAGACCGCGCGGACGGCGGACCGGGTGGTGTCCCTCGACCGGGGCCGACTCCTGGCTGACCAGACAGCGGCCGACTTCTCACGGACCCGGCTCCGCCCCCGGGTGGCGGTCAGGACGCCGCACGCGGAGCGGTTCGCCGCGGTGCTGTCCCAAGAGGCACGCAGTGGGGAGCGGTTTGGTGACGGACGCGGAACGATGGAGGTGGTGTGCGAGAGCGGCAGCCGGGTCTCGGTCTACGGGAGCGACTGCGCGGCGGTGGGGGAGTCCGCCTACCGGCACGGCATCCTTGTGCATCTGCTCGTGGAAGAGTCCGGGGACATCGGAGACCGCTCCGCACCAGGGCCGCTGAACAGAGCGGACGGACGAGCTTCTCGGGCGGAGCCGGAAGGTTCTGTGGCAGTCGCAACGGGCGCGGAGAAGGAAGCCGGTGGGGCAGGCGAGGGGGCCTCCCGTGCTGATCACGGGGGTCGGTCGGCGCCAGAAGAAACTGTTGCGCACGAAGAACGCGAAGAAGAGGAAGCTGCCGGTTCTGCCGGGCACGCCTCGGTTCCCGCGCCCGGCAGCTACAAGCCGGGCGGCTCCGCACCAGGGAGGGATGCTGCGGCCGTGGAAGGCGAGTCGCAGGCCGGTCCCCGCGCGGGCGTCGAGTCCGCTCCGCAGTCCGGTGGCGTGCGGGCGGCGGAGGCGGGAGAGGGGGCCACGGAAGCGGGCCCGGGCGCCCCGGGGCGGAGCGCGGGGGATCAGGCGCCGTCGGCCGAGGACACCGCGGTCCAGGAAGGAGCCCTGGTTCCGGCGGGGCACGAAGACGCGGAGGCCGTCGCGGGTCTCGGCGGTGATCGGAGCCGGGAGGTGCACCGGGGCTCCGGCCTTTGCCGCGGAGGCCTCGCGCCGTTCGCCACGGGTCAGGTGCCGGATTTCTCCCCGGACTCCGCCTCGGCGCCCTCCTCGACCCCTGCTCCGGAGGCGGGGCAGACGTCGGCAACGGACGGGCCGGTCCGGACGGAGTCGCGCGCGCTCGTGCAAGGGAGCGATTCCGCGGAGCCCGGGGAGCGGTCCGCTGCCGCAGAGCTCAAGGACCGGGGGGCGAACAGGGCCACGAGTCCGCTCTCGGTGTCGGAAGGTGCGGACCGGGGTTCGCGTTCCGCCACGGACCCGCTGCCCGGGAAGACGTCAGCGGCGGGGACCGGGCGAGGCACTCCCGGAAGCGGCTTCTCCGGCCCGACCAGCCCCTCCGGCTCGTCCAGCGCGGCGCGAACGGTCGGCGGCGGCGAGACGGCGCTCCCGCTGTCAGCGGTCGTGCGCAGACCGGGGCCGGTGGCGCCGCTCCGGTACGAACTCATGCGGCTGTTCGGTGTACGGACGCCGTGGGTGCTGATTCTGGTGGCGCTGGTCTCGGGATTGGGCATCTCCGTGGTGACGGTGGGGACGGAGGAAGTTCCGGTTGTCCCGGCGACGGGTACCGCGTCCGGGCTGAAGTTGCTGACGGGGTGGCCGCCGGGGTCGCCGTTCCTGGTGCCGCCGGCCGCTGTCGTCGCAGGAGTGCTGGGAGCGCTGGCGTTCGGCCAGGAGTTCCGCTACCCGGCGCTGGTTCCGGCGCATGTCCCGGTGCCGCGCAGGCTCGGCCTGCTGGTGGCCAAGCTCGGAGTGACGGCCGGTACGGCGGTTGCCCTGTGTCTGGCGACCGTGCTCTGCAACGCGGTGGCACTGAGCCTGCTCCACGGCCCGGACAGACTGGCCGCAGCCTTTCCCGCTCACACGTTCGACAGTGCGGACCTCGCCAGTCTCTCCGTTCCGGGCGGTTCCGGGGCCGGGGAGGGAGCCCCCTCGCTGCTGGTCCAGGCGCTGGCCCTGCTGGCTCTCTGTGTCGGTTGCGCCTGGGCAGGGCTGCTGGCTGCCGGAGTCTTCCGGTCGACTGTGCTGGGGGTGGCTGCTGTTGCGGCCGTGCCGATCGTGGTGGCGCCGCTGGTCGGGAGTGCGGCAGCCGGTCCGGGGGGTGCGTCGTTCGAGGGGCTTTCGGACCGGCTGCGTTCGACGATGCTCCTTCCCTGGTCCTCGGCGGCGGAGCAGTCGGGCGCCGTGGCCATGGGGGTCGCGGCGCAACCGGTCGGTCGAGCCCTCGCGTTGTCCGTCACGGTGCTGTTCTGCCTGTACGCCCTCACCTCCCTGCGCGGTCGGCCGAGGCAGCGGTAGTCCGGGACGCGACGGCCGTGCGGGGAGGCTGGGTTGGGGAGCTCGCCGCTGGAAACTCTGCCGATCCGGCAGGTGTTCGTTCGTCAAGAGGGCCAATCCGGCACCGAGGGCCCGTGGATGGCTCTGACCACCGGTGATGTGGTCCGTTCTTTCCGATAAGGCGTCAATTGCATGGCAGTCAACGATCACCCTTTCGTGTGCTTTTCACCAAAGCCCTCAAGACCGCGCTGACCTCGGCCGACACAAGTGGTCGTGACTACCCTTGCGCACTCCATGATGACCGCGGCTCGCCCCGTCGACACCGGCCTCGCAGGACCGGGCGAGCTGGACCGCTACGCATACGCCGAGTCGACGGGAACGGCACGCACGACAACCAACGCCTCGGCGTGGGAGGGTTCCGAGGCAGACATGAACCGAGTGGGCCGACGTGCGTCCGGTAGCCGAGGCAGGGGCCTGCACGGCCAACTCGTCCAGCAGCTCGGCCAGATGATCGTCTCGGGGGATCTGGGGGCGGACCGTCCCCTCGTCCCCGAGGAGATCGGCCAGCGGTTCGAGGTCTCGCGTACGGTCGTGCGCGAATCCCTGCGCGTTCTCGAGGCCAAGGGCCTGGTGAGCGCGCGCCCCAACGTCGGCACCCGGGTCCGGCCCGTCAGCGACTGGAACCTGCTCGACCCCGACATCATCGAGTGGCGGGCCTTCGGCCCCCAGCGGGACGGCCAGCGGCGCGAGCTGTGCGAGCTGCGCTGGGCCATCGAGCCCCTCGCGGCCCGGCTCGCAGCCGGGGAGAGCCACGACGACGTCCATCAGCGCCTCGGCGACATGGTGGAGATCATGGGCCACGCGCACACGCAGGGCGACACCCTCACCTTCTCCCGCGCCGACGCGGAGTTCCACGGGCTCATCCTGCAGGCGGCGGGCAACCGGATGCTGGAGCACCTCTCCGGCATCGTCTCCTCCGCGTTGCAGGTGTCGGGTGGCCCGACGGCCTGCTGCGACCACCCCACCGAGGGGACCGTCACCCACCACCGTCGGGTCGTCGACGCGCTCGTCTCGGGTGAGTCGGCCGTCGCCGAATCCGCCATGCGTCAGGTGCTGGGCGGGGACGCCGAGTCGGTGGCCGCCGCGCAGCCGGCGCAGGGTGCGCCCGCTCAGGCCGCTTCCGGCCAGTCCGCGCCGCCGGCGCAGGCCGCACAGCAGGGAACCCACGGGGTGCCTGCCGGGGCGGGGCAGCCGGGTCAGCCGGGTGGCACCGGTGCCGGTGCCCCCGGCGGGGCGGACCATGTGGTGCCCGCCCCTCGCGAGCACTGACGGTGCGGGCGCGCTCGGGGCCGACCATCCGGTGTCGAGCCGCTCAGCGCCCGCCCGGTGCTCCGCACCACCCCGCGCTGCCCCGCATCCGCCCGTGTGGCTCGCGCCTCGACCCGTCGACGCGATCCGGTCCGGAGCGGTCGGCAGCTGCTGCGACGCACGGTCGAGGCTGCAGATCCCCGTCCGCCGCCCCGACGAGTGCGATCTGGCCGCACGCGCCTCGGCGGGCAGCTCGTTCCTGGATCCGGGCATCCGGCCGAGTGACCCCGACGCGGTCTCCTGGAGCGGTACCGTGGGTGTCTTTCGTCCGCTCGGGCTCACTCCTCCTGAGGCTCCGGCCATACGGCGCTCCTCCGCCGTGCACCGGCCCCGGTCCGTGCCCGGCACCTCCTGCCGTGTGGGACGCCGGTCCGGGCCAACTGCGCGCGGTGTCGGTGCGGTGGGCCTCCGTGCGGGTCCGTCCGAGTGCCGATCCGGAGCCTGGGGCCGGGGCCGCGATGGTGGACCCGTCGAGTGCGTTCCGTCGGGCGTCCGCGCTCCGGCTCGGCCGGTCGCCGATCCGTACGACCGCGTGCCGAGGTTCGGCGGGGCGAATGCGCCCGGGAGTCCGCTGCTCCGCGAGCGGAAGGGGCCTGCGCACACCGCAGGCCGCAGGGCGTCCGCCCCGTTTCCCGGCCGACGCGGTCCGACTCGGCCGGTCGGGGTCCCTCCGGCCCGGGCCGGTCCGTTCCGGCTCGGGTGGACGGCTCCGAGCCGGGGTGCGGATCGCGGATCGGCCGGAAGCGTGCCCCGCCCGAGGGACGGTCGCCCCGAGGGCCGGTCGCAGAGCGGAGGAGCGAGGCTGTTGGCCCCCCGGGCTTCGGGTGTTGCGGTACACGCCTCCGGGAGGCGCTCCGGCGGAACACCTGGAATGTGCCGTCCGGGATCGCGTCCGGGGCGCGGTGCCGAGCGGCGGCACGGTTGGTGCCGGGCCGGGCGCCCGCACCCACGTCCGGAGATCTGGAGTGGATCGGGTGTCGGATTCGTGACGGTCCCGGTGTTCGCGGGCCCGTTGAGGGTTCGCTTCCTGCCCGCCCGTTGCCCGTTTGCTGTCTTTCCACGGTCCGTCCGCAGCCCGTCTCCGGGTCCCGGGCCGCAGCCGCACGGTCCCGCGCGGGATTCGGCGGCGCGTCGGGTAACCTGTTCATCCCGATATTCACACGTATGGGGTGTATGCGGTGTGACTCGGGCCACGTGAATTGGGCGTAACGCTTCCCGTTCCCCTGCGATGACTCAAGAGGTGACAGCGGAGGAGGGAATACGGGCGCTCCGTCCGGGGCTCTTGTTCGTGCCCGATGTTTCTCCACTGCTCCGCCCGCACCGTCGGTTCATCCCCGCCGACGGTCCGCCGTTTCCATCGTTCCGAGAGGTTGTTCGTGTCGGCCAGCACATCCCGTACTCTCCCCGCGGAGATCGCCGAATCCGAGTCCGTGATGGCGCTCATCGAGCGAGGGAAGGCTGAGGGGCAGATCGCCGGCGACGACGTGCGCCGGGCCTTCGAGGCTGACCAGATTCCGCCAACCCAGTGGAAGAACGTCCTGCGCAGCCTCAACCAGATCCTCGACGAGGAGGGTGTGACGCTGATGGTGAGTGCAGCCGAGGCGCCCAAGCGCACCCGTAAGAGCGTCGCAGCGAAGACCCAGCCCAAGCGCACCGCCACCAAGACGGTCGCTGCCAAGCCCGCTCCGGCCAGGAAGGCCGCTCCGGCGAGCGCGGCTCCCGTCGCCCCGGCTGCTGCCCCGGCTCCTGTCGCGGCTGCCGCGCCGGAGCAGGGGGCCGCCGGGGAGGACGTCGCGCCGAAGCCCGCGAAGAAGACTGCCGCCAAGAAGACCGCGGCGAAGAAGACCGCGGCCAAGAAGGCGGCCGCGCCCAAGAAGACGGCGGCCAAGAAGTCCGACGTCGTCGATGAGCTCCTGGAGGGCGACGAGGAGCTGGTGGAGGACATCGCTCCCAAGCCCGCGGGCAAGCCGGGCCCCGAGGACGGTCCTGCCGCCGAGATCAAGAACGAGAACGAGGGCTTCGTCATCTCCGACGATGACGAGGACGACGCGCCGGCCCAGCAGGTCGCCGCCGCGGGTGCCACGGCCGACCCGGTCAAGGACTACCTCAAGCAGATCGGCAAGGTGCCGCTCCTCAACGCGGAGCAGGAGGTCGAACTCGCCAAGCGGATCGAGGCCGGTCTCTTCGCGGAGGACAAGCTGGCCGTCGAGGAGAAGCTGGCCCCCAAGCTCCAGCGGGAGCTGGAGATCATCGCCGAGGACGGGCGCCGCGCCAAGAACCACCTGCTGGAGGCCAACCTCCGCCTGGTGGTCTCGCTGGCCAAGCGCTACACGGGCCGCGGAATGCTGTTCCTGGATCTGATCCAGGAGGGCAATCTGGGTCTGATCCGTGCGGTCGAGAAGTTCGACTACACGAAGGGCTACAAGTTCTCGACGTACGCGACGTGGTGGATCCGTCAGGCCATCACCCGCGCCATGGCCGATCAGGCCCGCACCATCCGGATCCCGGTGCACATGGTCGAGGTCATCAACAAGCTCGCCCGTGTGCAGCGCCAGATGCTCCAGGACCTGGGCCGCGAGCCCACCCCGGAGGAGCTGGCCAAGGAACTGGACATGACGCCGGAGAAGGTCGTCGAGGTCCAGAAGTACGGCCGGGAGCCGATCTCCCTGCACACCCCGCTGGGCGAGGACGGGGACAGCGAGTTCGGCGATCTGATCGAGGACTCCGAGGCGGTCGTCCCGGCGGATGCGGTCAGCTTCACGCTTCTGCAGGAGCAGTTGCACTCCGTGCTCGACACGCTCAGCGAGCGCGAGGCGGGCGTCGTCTCGATGCGTTTCGGTCTGACCGACGGCCAGCCCAAGACGCTCGACGAGATCGGCAAGGTCTACGGCGTCACGCGTGAGCGTATCCGGCAGATCGAGTCGAAGACCATGTCCAAGCTGCGTCACCCCTCCAGGTCCCAGGTCCTGCGCGACTACCTGGACTGACGGGCTGCTGGACCGACGGCAGTCATCGGGACCGACGGCGGCTGTCGACCGGGGCGCCCACGGGCGGTTCGCGTCGCGGGAACCACCCGTTGCCGGAAGCACCGAGGCGCGGAGACCCGGTGGCGCGGCAGGAGTGGACAGGCGGAACACGAGGCCGGTGAACCCGAATCGAGGGTTCACCGGCCTCGGTGCTGCCGGTTCCGATACGCGGGACTCCGGCGCCCCGGCAGCCCGGCGGTATCCGCCGCACCGGTCTCGGAGAACCGGCAGCGCCCGCCGGGCAGCGCGGAACCGGCAGCGAAGAGCCCGCAGCGCCGGCCCGGTATCCGTCCAGTCCGCCGCCGCGTCCGCTCGTCTGTGTGAATGTCCAGTGCTCGTCCCGAGCCTCCCGGGATGCGACTCGCGTGGACTCGGAACACCCTGGGTAGTCAGACAGTTCCGTATCGTCAGGAGGCCGGTCTCATGCGATCCATGCGCTGTAAGCGAACAGGAGCCCGCCGCGTTCCGGGTCGTCCCGGGAGTCGCCCCCTCGTCGTGGGGGCGGCGCTCATAGCGGCGCTGCTCGCTCCGGTGGCCCCGCAATCCGTCGCGCAGTCCCCCGCCCACGACGCGAGCCCCGGCAAGGTCGTCATCGGGGGCTCCCCGGTGAGTGCCGAGGCCCACCCCTGGGTGGTGGCGCTCTCCAGCCGGGCCCGGTTCGGACCGCGGCGCTCCGGCCAATTCTGCGGGGGAGCCCTGGTCGGGCCGCGCACGGCGGTCACGGCGGCGCACTGCCTCAGCCGCGAGGTGCTGGGGGCCGACTCCTCCCAGGTCGACGACCTGCGCGTGATCACGGGGCGCGGGGATCTGACGAGTACGGCGGGCAAGGAGATCGCGGTCGAGTCCTCGAAGGTCAACCCGGACTACGACCCGACGTCGAACCGGGGCGACATCGCGGTGTTGCGCCTGGCGTCCTCCGTGCCGCGGGAGTCCGTCCTCCCGTTGGCCCAGGAAGGTGATTCCGGCTACCGGGCCGGCACACCGGCCTCGGTCTACGGCTGGGGCGACACCACCGGCCGCGCGGATTACGCGACCACGCTGCACGCCGCACGGGTGAACGTGCTCCCGGACGCGGACTGCCGTCGGGCCTATCCCGGTTCCGTGGACGGAACCTACGACCCGTCGACCATGATGTGTGCCGGGCTGAAGCGGGGCGGCAAGGACGCCTGCCAGGGGGACAGCGGGGGCCCGCTGGTCGCCCGGGGAAAGCTCGTGGGACTCGTCTCGTGGGGGATCGGCTGCGGTCAGGCGGGGCGTCCGGGCGTCTATACGCGGATCTCCGCGGTCGAATCCTTCATCGGGGACCAGAGCGGCGCCCCTGCTCCAGCTGGGAACTGAGGGGGTTCGCGAGAGTCGCTCTGCGGGGTTGTGCGCCCGTAGGGCGGGATCCGTTGCCGGGCGGGGTGACTGTGCGCGAAGTCTGCGAGCGCGTGGTGCGCCCGGCCGGGCATCGGCCGTCACCCGTCCGGACGAGAGCGCCACGGTATGTCGCTGACCGGAGGCGGCTCGGCATTGACCGGAGGCGGCCGGACAGGGTCATCCGACGTCGAAAGGCGACACGCGGCGGTGGGCGGATGTCCCGCTCGGTTCCGGAGGGCCGGAAATGACGAGGGCGGACGGTCCTCCCGGGCCGGGGGGACCGTCCGCCGGATCCGGCCTGCGCCGGGGAAGCTCGTCGGACGTGGACGCGGAGCGTCGTTTCGGACGTCGACGCGGAGCGTCGTTTCGGACGTGGACGCGGAGCGTCGGTTCAGCAGCTCAGCGTTCCTCTTCGCCTGCGCTGGCGGGAGTCGCGGTGAGCTTCTCCGTCTCGTCCTGTATCTCCGCGGCGATCTTCTTGAGCTCCGGCTCGAACTTGCGGCCATGGTGGGCGCAGAACAGCAGCTCTCCGCCGCTCACAAGGACAACGCGCAGGTACGCCTGAGCGTTGCACCGGTCACAGCGGTCGGCTGCCGTCAGCGGAGTCGCGGGGGTCAGAACTGTAGTCACGTCGCCTCTTCTCTAGCTCGACGAGCTGTCGTACCAGGGTCAACATCCAACCAGGCCGAAAACGTTCCCGCACTGGCCTTCATTCCCGAACTTTTCTGGCCGGGAGGCCGGATTGTTGCCGGGTGGCGGCGAATGGGCCGTATTGCAGGGGTTGGGGGCTTTCCGTCGGTGGTCCGTCGATGTGTTCGGTCTGTCGTTCGGTCTGTGACGGTAGGTGGTGGCCGGCCCTGCCAGTGGCGCTGACAGGTCAGTTTCGTGGCGTTGTGTCGTCCTCCGACTCCGAGCCGTTCAACCCGGCGTTGTGGAGGACGTGCCCGGAGCCTAAATGGTTCATGCCTCGATGGGAACGTGATGTGTACGGCACCCGAGCTCTTATCGAACAGGATATCGAACGTGGGATAGCATGGCAGTTCTCCTGTTCCGTCCGCTGGGTCGCACGCCACGTGCCCTCTTGGGCCTCGGTACCCTCTGACGCGGCAACCCAGCCGTCTCATGCAGAATTCAGCGAGGAGCGAACCGCGTGACCGCCGACATGTCCGTGCCGTCCACCGCACTGCTGACCGGGGCAGACCGCGAGGGCGGTTCCAATTACACAGCGCGGCATCTGCTCGTTCTGGAGGGGCTCGAGGCCGTCCGCAAGCGGCCCGGCATGTACATCGGCTCGACCGACAGTCGTGGCCTGATGCACTGCCTCTGGGAGATCATCGACAACTCGGTCGACGAAGCCCTGGGCGGCTACTGCGACCGCATCGGGGTCACCCTGCACGACGACGGCTCGGTCGAGGTCAGCGACAACGGCCGCGGCATCCCGGTGGACGTGGAGCCCAAGACCGGGCTCTCGGGCGTCGAGGTGGTGATGACCAAGCTGCATGCCGGCGGAAAGTTCGGCGGCGGTGCCTACGCGGCCTCCGGTGGGCTGCACGGCGTCGGCGCCTCGGTCGTCAATGCACTCTCCTCCCGGCTGGACGTCGAGGTCGACCTCCACGGCAGGACCCACAGCATCAGCTTCCGCCGCGGTGTGCCCGGCATCTTCACCGAGTCCGGGCCCGACGCGCCGTTCGACCCCTCGAGCGGGCTGCTCAAGGGCAAGAAGGTCCCCAAGAACCGCACGGGAACCCGGGTGCGCTACTGGGGGGACCGGCAGATCTTCCTCAAGGACGCCAAGCTGTCGCTGGAGACGCTGCACGCGCGGGCCCGCCAGACGGCCTTCCTGGTGCCCGGACTGACGATCGTGGTGCGGGACGAGCGCCGCCTGGAGGACGAAGGCGTCGCGGAGGAGACATTCCGCTACGACGGCGGCATCAGCGAGTTCTGCGAGTACCTGGCACCGGACCGGGCGGTCTGCGACGGGCTGCGGTTGCAGGGGAAGGGCACCTTCAAGGAGACCGTGCCGGTGCTGGACGACCGCGGGCACATGATCCCCACCGAGGTGCAGCGCGAACTGGGCGTCGACATCGCGCTGCGCTGGGGGACGGGGTACGACACGACGCTCAGGTCGTTCGTCAACATCATCGCCACCCCCAAGGGCGGCACCCACGTCTCCGGGTTCGAGCGTTCGGTCACCAAGACGGTCAACGAGGCGCTGCGTACGCACCGGTTGCTGAAGGTCGCCGACGACGACGTCGTCAAGGACGACGCGTTGGAGGGGCTGACCGCCGTGGTGACGGTCCGGTTGGCGGAGCCCCAGTTCGAGGGGCAGACCAAGGAGGTGCTGGGGACCTCGGCCGCCTCGCGGATCGTCACACAGGTCGTGGCCAAGGAGTTGAAGGCGTTCCTGACCTCCTCCAAGCGGGACGCCAAGGCACAGGCCCGGGCGGTGCTGGAGAAGATCGCCGCGGCGGCCCGCACCCGGGTCGCCGCTCGGCAGCACAAGGAGGCGCAGCGCAGGAAGACCGCGCTGGAGTCCTCCGCGCTGCCGGCCAAGCTGGCCGACTGCCGCGCGGACGACATCGACCGCACCGAGTTGTTCATCGTCGAGGGCGACTCGGCGCTGGGAACGGCCAAGGTGGCGCGCAACTCGGAGTTCCAGGCGCTGCTGCCCATCCGCGGCAAGATCCTCAACGTGCAGAAGTCGTCGGTCTCCGACATGCTCAAGAACGCCGAGTGCTCCTCGATCATCCAGGTGATAGGAGCCGGGTCCGGACGGACCTTCGACATCGACCAGGCCCGGTACGGCAAGGTCATCTTCCTGGCCGACGCGGATGTGGACGGCGCTCATATCCGCTGCCTGCTGCTGACCCTCTTCCAGCGCTACATGCGGCCGATGGTCGAGGAGGGCAGGGTCTTCTCCGCGGTGCCGCCGCTGCATCGCATCGAGTTGATCAACCCGAAGAAGGGGCAGGACAAGTACCTGTACACCTATTCGGACAACGAGCTGCGCCAGACGCTGCTGGAGCTGGAGAGCAAGAAGGTCCGCTACAAGGAGTCCATCCAGCGCTACAAGGGCCTGGGCGAGATGGATGCCGACCAGCTCGCGGAGACCACCATGGACCCCCGCCACCGCACGCTGCGGCGGATCAACATCAGCGACCTGGAAGCCGCCGAGGAGGCGTTCTCCCTGCTGATGGGCAGCGAGGTGGCTCCGCGCCGGGAGTTCATCAGCTCCTCCGCCGCCACGCTGGACCGCTCCCGCATCGACGTCTGACCGGCAGCACTCCGGTCGGCACCGGCAGCACACTCTGCGGTCCCACCCCTGCACTCCAGCACCAGGTTTCACCTGAAGGAGTGAAGGGGTGGGATTGCGCTGAAGGTGATCTTCAGGATGCGCGCATTCTGGGGCATGCGCATCGACGATCCTTGGTATGACGTCCTGGCCACGGGCGGCGCCGAGGTCCACAGCACTCCTGTCGGCACCCCGCCCCAGTGGACCGGCCCACCGCCTCCGCAGCGGGAGCCGGTGCCGTCTGCCGTGTACGGCGTCTATCCCACCGTCCAGCGCAGCGCCGCCTTCCAGCAGGTACGCCGCCGCTACCGGCGCTTCGCCCTACCCGTCAGCGCGGCCTTCCTGCTCTGGTATCTCGGCTATGTGGTGCTCGCGGTGTGCGCACCCGGTCTGATGGCGAGATCCGTGGCCGGTGTGCTGAACGTGGGAATGGTCGCCGGCCTGGCGCAGTTCGCCACCACGTTCCTGCTGACCTGGCTCTACACCCGCCACGCCCGGCTGCGCAGGGACCGGCTCGCACTCGAACTGCGCTGGGAGACCCAGGACATGGCTCGCAGCGCGGTCGCGGCGGCCGGGTCCGGCGGCGCCGCGACCGGGACGATCGGGGAGGCCGCGAGGTGAGCGGCCATCATCAGACCCTGACACTGCTGCTGTTCAGCGCCGTGGTGGCCGCCACCCTGGCCATCACGAGCTGGGCCGGGAGCAGGCGGCGCGGCTCGGCGGAGGAGTTCTACGCCGGAGGCCGGCTCTTCACTCCCCTGGAGAATGGTTTCGCCCTCGCAGGTGACTACATGTCCGCCGCCTCCTTCCTCGGGATAGCCGGACTGATCGCGCTCTACGGCTACGACGGGATGCTGTACTCCGTCGGTTTCCTGGTGGCCTGGCTGCTCGTGCTGCTGCTCGTCGCCGAACTGGTGCGCAACTGCGGCCGCTTCACCCTCGCCGACGTGGTGGCCGTACGGATGCGCGAACGGCCCGTGCGGATCGCGCTGGGGTGCTCCTCGGTGGTGGTCTCGGTGCTGTACCTGGTGGCGCAGATGGTGGGCGCCGGCAGCCTGGTGACGCTCCTGCTGGGCGGCCACGGAGCGGCCGCGCACACCTGGACGGTGCTGGGCGTGGGCGCGCTCATGGTCTTCTACGTCATCTGCGGCGGGATGCGGGCGACGACCTGGATCCAGATCGTCAAGGCGGTGCTGCTGATGGGCGGTGCGCTCGCGCTCAGCATCCTGGTGCTGCTGCGCTTCGGTGGTGACCTGGCCCAGTTGCTGACCAGCGCGGCCGGACGCAGCGGCCACGGAGCGGACTTCCTCGCCCCCGGGCTGCGCTACGGCGGAGCCGGGTGGGCCTCGCGGCTCGACTTCGTCAGCCTCGGCCTGGCGCTCGTGCTGGGCACGGCCGGACTTCCGCACATCCTGGCCCGCTTCTACACCGTGCCGACCGCGCGTGCGGCCCGCCGGTCGGTGGTGTGGGCGATCGGGCTCATCGGGAGCTTCTACCTGATGACGATCGTCCTCGGCACCGGCGCGGCAGCGCTGGTGGGCTCGGATGCCGTGCGCCGGTCGAGCCCCGCGGGCAACACGGCCGTCCCGCTGCTCTCGGCAGAGCTCGGCGGCGGGGCGGACTCCACCGGGGGAGCCGCGCTGACGGCTCTGGTCGCCGCCGTCGCGTTCGCCACGATTCTGGCCGTCGTCGCGGGGATCACCCTGGCAGCCTCGGCCGCCGCGGCACACGACCTGTACGCGTCGTTCACCCGGCGTGTTCCCGCCCAGCGGGGTGACCCCACCGGGAGAACGCACTCCGGGCGGCAGCGTGGCGTCGGCAAGCGTGCGGACGAGGTCTTCGTCGCCCGCGTCGCGGCCGTGGTCGTCGGGGCCGTCGCCATCGGGCTGAGCCTGCTCGCGCAGGAGCTGAACGTGGCGTTCCTGGTGGGGCTCGCCTTTGCCGTCGCGGCCTCGGCCAATCTGCCCGTCCTGCTGTACGCCCTCTTCTGGCGGCGGTTCACCACGCGCGGCGCCGTCTGGTCGGTCTACGGCGGGCTGCTGCCCGCGGTTGTCCTGGTGGTGTTCTCACCGGTCGTCTCGGGCAGCCCGCAGGCTCTCTTCCCCGACCGGGACTTCGCCTGTTTCCCGTTGGAGAACCCCGGCCTGGTCTCCATCCCGTTGGGCTTCCTCGCGGGCTGGCTGGGCACCCTGCTCTCCCGCGGTGACGCGGACCCGGCACGGTATGCCGAGTCCGAGGTGCGCTCCCTCACGGGGGCGGGCGCGGTGTGATCCCCTCCTGCCTCCGTTGAGGGCGTCGCGCCGGGCGCGGCTGCCTCATCCTGCGGGCGGCTCGGCCCGGCGCGGTCCGCGGTCGACCGCGGTCGCCCGATGATGCAGGGCCTCCGGAAGGACGACGGTGAACTCGGCACCGCCGTCCGGGCTCTCGCCCACCCGCGCGCTGCCGCCGTGCCGCTCGGCGAGCCGCCGGACGAGTGCGAGCCCGAGCCCCCGGCGGCCGTGCGCGGGCGGCTCTTTGGTGGACCAGCCCTCGGTGAAGACGGCCTCGCGGTGTTCCGCGGGGATGCCGGGGCCGCTGTCCGCCACCCGCAGCGTGAGGCCCGTCCCACGTGGCCCCTCGTCAGGGGTCAGCCCCACCGTCACGCGGCCGCCGGGCGAGCTGGCGGCCGCGTCCAGGGCGTTGTCGACCAGGTTGCCCAGGACCGTGGCCAGCTCCGGCGGGTCCACCAGCCGGTCGGGCAGCAGGGTGCCCGGCGCGATGCGCAGGGAGAGCGAGCGCTCCGCGGCCACCGTGGCCTTGCCGACGAGCAGCGCGGCGAGCATCGGGTCGCGGATGGGTCCGGAGATCTCCTCGGCCGTCGCCCGGTGCACACCGACGGCATCGCTCAGATAGTCCACTGCGTCCTCGACCAGGCCCAGTTGCAGCAGTCCGAGCAGGATGTGCATCCGGTTGGCGTGCTCGTGGTCCTGAGCGCGCAGCGCGTCGATCAGTCCCTGCGAGCCGTCCAGTTCCCGGCCGAGGAGTTCCAACTCGGTCCGGTCGCGCAGGGTGGCGACGGCGCCGCCGTCGTCGGTCGGCATCCGGTTGGCGACCAGCACCCGGCCGCCGCTGACGGTCAGCAGATCCGGCCCCGGCACCTCTCCTGCCAGCACCCTGGCCGTGCGGCCGGGGCCCAGGGCCTCGTGCGGGGACATCCCCAGGTGCTGCCGGCCCAGGTCGAGCAGCCGCTGCGCCTCGTCGTTGACCAGCCGCAGCCGTCCGGCCGCGTCCAGCGCGACCACACCCTCCCGGATGCCGTGCAGAACGGCTTCCCGCTCGGCCAGCAGCGCCGTGATGTCGGAGAACGCCACGTCGTGGGTGCGCTTCTGCAGCCTGCGGAAGACGAGCAGCGCGGCGAGCGCGCCCACTCCGAGCGCGCCGCCCGCGTAGGCGAGCAGACCGGGCAGGGCGCGGGTGAAGCGGTCGCGCACGCTGTCGTAGGCGATGCCGACCGAGACGGCTCCGACGACTTTTCCCTCCGCGTTCCGCAGCGGCACCTTGCCACGGGCCGATCTGCCCAGCGTGCCCTCGTCGATGTGGTGCACCTCCCGGCCCGCCAGAGCGGGGCCGGGATCGGTGGAGACACGGTGGCCGATGCGGCCCGGCTCCGGGTGCGACCAGCGGATACCCCGGGTGTCGAGTACGACGATGTAGCTGGCACCGGTCGCCTGTCGGACCCGCTCGGCGAGGCGCTGGACCGGGCCGTCCGGCCGCGGGCCCGCGGCGTCGGTCAGCAGGTCGTCCAGCTCCGGCTCCGCCGCCGTCGCCTGGGCGATGGCCAGTGCGCGACGCGACGCCTGGTCGTCGAGCTGCTCGCTGAACGGCGCCAGGAACAGCCCGGTCGCCACGGCCGTCACTCCGGTGACCACGGCCAGCTGCATGAGCAGCACCTGGGACGAGACGCGCCGGGGCCAGCCGGGCGTGCGCAGCGGGCGCGGACGTCCCGGCGGACGGGGACCGGGCGGGTCCGAGGCGGAGACGCTGCGGGGCGGGGACGTGCCGGTGGGGGTCACGAGGCAACCTCATGGGGGCGGGGTCGGGCTGCGGGTCCCCCGTACGGAGGACGTCCAGGACGGTACCGACCCGTGCCGACGGCCGCACCGCAGCGAACGCTCCCGACCGGAGCATCCGACACGGCCCCGACCGGACGCTCCCGGCCGGGCACCGGGCCGGGTGTTCCGTACGGAATCCCTCCCCACCGGAAGCCCCCACCGGAAGCCCCCACCGGAAGCCCTCCGCACCGGACGTCCCGTACCGGAAGCTGTACCCGACGGCCACCGTCCGGGCCCCGTCCGTCCCTGCCGCGCCGGCTGACGCCTCAGGCGGTGTGCGGGGCCGGCAGTTCCTCGAATCGGTCCACGGCCATGCGCACCGGGGCGGCCGGCGCGGCCCCGCAGCTCGGCGGCAGCGGAGGACCCTCGGTGTGCTCGCTCAGGGCCACGTTCCAGCGGCGCCCGTCGACGTGTGTGACGGCCACCTGCCAGCGCCGCTCCTCGCGGCCGTGCCGCGCGGGCTTCTGGCGCACCGCGGACACCGTCAGCGCGTCCGCGGCCGCTTCGCCGGTGCGCTCACGTACCGCCAGGTCCGCCGTCTGCCCCGGACGGTCCCAGGCCGACCGGCCGCGGCAGCCGTCCGTCAGCACGAGACCGTCCCGGACGGCGTCCACCACGCCCTTCACCGCCGTCGCGGTGAGCCGCCCGTACGCGTAGCCGTAGGGCAGCACCAGCAGGGTCGGTGCGAACCGGTGGCCGCCGATATGGGTGATCTCCCAGACGTCCGCTCCGCCGGACACCACCAGTTCGGCCGCCAGCGGCCTCCCGAGCACGGCGCAGCAGCGGTCGCGCCTGCCGTTGGTGCACACCAGGGCGAGGGGGTCGCCCTCGTGCGGCTCCCAGCCGGGGCTGGGAAGTGCGGTGTTCCGCGGAGCGGACCGCGTCTCCGGGGGAGCGGTGTCCAGCGCCGCGAAGTCCAGTTCGCGCAGCGCCGCCAAGCCGTCGCCCCGAAGCGTGGTCGTACGGATCCACGAGTCGCCGGGGGCCGTGCGGGCGAGGAACACCCGGTGCTGCGCGGTGGTGGTGCTCTCGGCGTGCCGTCCGGGGCGGCGGATCAGGGCGACCCGGCCGCCGTGCGCGCTCGCCGCCGCGTCGAGCGCCTGCCCGAGGTCCGGGTCCAGGCGGCTCTGGGTCAGCGCCTTCCTGCCCCATGGGCCCGGCTGCTCGATCAGCAGCCAGGTGCGGGCTGTCGCCGCCGTGCCCGCGAGAGGCTCGGCCAGGTCCCGGGAAGCGGTCGCACACGTGCTCACGCAGGCGAGCCTAACCTGGGGTGCAGCGGCCTGCGCGGGCACGCTTCCGCCTGCTCGTACCCTGCGCGCCGCCGCCTTCCGGACATGCTGTTCCGAATCGCATCCGCTCGCGCTCCGGACGGAGGGTCCGGGATGCCCTGCGGGGAGCACCGTCGAGTCCTCTTCGGTACGATCGGCACGCGTTCCGCGGCCGCCGGAAGTGAGCCGCGAAGCCGCCGGAGCGGCACGAGACAGGAGGTTCGTCAGGCGTGCGCGTTACGGAGACCGGATCGTGTCGGGGCGCGGTGGGCGGCCGGATCCCGGTCGTGGTGCTGGCGGGGTTCCTCGGCTCCGGGAAGACCACGCTGCTGAACCATCTGCTGCGCACCGCCAGGGGCACCCGCATCGGCGCGATCGTGAACGATTTCGGAAGCATCGAGATCGACGCCATGGCGGTCTCCGGCCAGGTGGACGCGATGGTGTCCCTCGGGAACGGCTGCCTGTGCTGCGCGGTGGACACCAGCGACATGGACGAGGTCCTCGACGTGCTCGCCCGGCCCGCGGCCGGGATGGACGTCATCGTGATCGAGGCCAGCGGAGTGGCCGAACCGGAGACGCTGATCCGGATGGTGCTGGCCAGTTCGAGCCCGCACATCGTCTACGGCGGTCTCGTGGAGGTCGTCGACGCGGCGGAGTTCGAGTCCGTCCGGGTCCGCCATCCCGAACTGGAGCGCCACGCCGGTGCGGCGGACCTGCTCGTCCTCAACAAGGCCGACCGGGTGACCGACGACCACCGCGAAGCTCTCCGCACGCGGTTGCGCCGACTCAGCCCCGGCACGCCCGTCGTGCCCGCCTCCTTCGGCCGCATCGATCCGGCGCTGCTGTTCGACCGGGTGCGGCGTGAGCGGCCGCCTGTCGAACAGCTCTCGTTCGACTCGCTGCTGTACGGCACCGATGACGAGGACGGGTACTCCGATGCCGGACACGGGTGTCCCGCCGGGGGGCACCCGTGCGAGGTCGGCGGCAGTCACCGGGGCCATCTGCACGACCTCTACGAGTCGGTGGAGTTCGCCTCGGAGCGGGCACTGGATCCGCGCCGCTTCCTGGAATTCCTGGACACCAGGCCCGCCGGTCTGTACCGGATCAAGGGGTATGTGGATTTCGGTGCGGCGGACCCCGACCACCGCTACGAGGTGCACGCGGTGGGCGGCTTCCTCCGCTTCGCACCCGAGCGCAGGCCGCGGTCCGGGCACCGCGGGACGGAACTGGTGCTGATCGGCTCCGGTGTGGACGGTGAGGCGCTGCGCCGCGGTCTCCACGCCTGCGCCGCCGGTCGCGACGCCCCCGACGAGCGGGCCCTGTGGGGAGTGCTGCGCTTCGTCGACCGCGCCCCGGAGGACGACAGCGGATACGGAGGCGACCAGAGCCCGTATGCCGAGCCCGACCCGTACGACGAGTCCGAACCGTATGCCCCGTTCGACGAGTCCGAACCGTACAACCCGTACGACGAGTCCGAGTCCGACCCGTACGACGGGCCCGGCGCCGTCCGGGAGTTCGCCGGATAGGCGGTAGGCGCCAGGTGTCCTGGCTCGGACACCAGCCGCAGAGCAGCTCGCGGTAGCCGGCCGCGCCCCGTCCCCGCACTCTGGCGGACATCGCCGACCGATCGAGTACGGGGACGCGACGAGCTTCGCTGATCTCACCGACCCCCGGATGAACGAGGCCGTGTGGCCGGATGCTCGACCCGGCGGCCCTCCGCTTCAAGGGCTGTCGTGGCCGAATGACGGCCGGCTGGTCCGGTCAGGCGTCGCTGGTGTCGGTCGGTTCCGCCTCGCCGAGCATGGCGAGGGTCAGCACGTTGCCGGAGATGCCCCAGCCGCCGTCGGCGACCTCTTCGATCAGCACCATGGTGTTGTTGCGGGCGCGCTCGCCGTACAGCTCGACGTACAGCTCGGTGGTGCGGGTGACGATCTCCTCCTTCTGCTTCGGGGTGAGGGTCTTCTCGGGGACCTTGAAGTTCGCGAAAGGCATGGCTGGTCGTTCCTTCTCTCAGTGGGGTGTCACAGGGAGCTGCCTGCGGTGAGCAGGCTGTCCAGTCCGATGCGGCGGAAGAACTCGGCGCGGACGCGGTCGGCGACCGCGGAGACGACTTCGCTGCCGTCCCGGCTGGGGTCTGTGTGGGTGCGCAGGGGCCGGGTGCCTTGCTCCATCGCGACGAGCCGCACGACGGCTTCGGCGACCTCGGCCACATCGGCGTCCGAAGGGACGAGCGCGGCCAGGCGCTTGCCCAGATCGTCCATCAGGGGTCGGTGACGCTGGTCGTAGAGTCGCGCACGGTCGGTGTCGGCGGGGGCGCCCGCGTTGGCGAAGTGGCGGGTGCCGGTGGTGAACGCACCGGGCACCACGATCGCGGTGTCGATGCCGAACGGGAGCACCTCGGCGGCGTAGCTGACGGCCACGGCGTCCATAGCGGCCTTGGCCGCGAAGTACGGGGCCAGAAATGGGGGGCAGCCGCCGCGGCTGCTGGAGCTGCCGATCCACACCAGCAGCCCCGAGCCCTGCTCACGCAGCTTCGGCAGGGCGGCGCGGTTGACGCGCTGGGTGCCCAGGACGTTCACGTCGTACAGCTCTGCGAACTGGTCGGTGGTGAACGCCTCGGCGGCGCCCAGGGCCATGTGCCCGGCGTTGTGCACGACCACGTCCAGCCGGCCACGCTCGGCGAGGATCCGGTCGACTGCGGCGTCGGCGGAGTCCTGAGAGGTGACGTCCAACTCGACAGCGTGCATGTCGGCCCGGTGGTCGGTGCTGTAGCGCGTCAGGTCGGCCACCGCGGTCGTGTTGCGGGTCGTGGTCCGGCGAATGCCCGCGTACACGGTGTGGCCGGTGCGGGCCAGAGCACGCACGGAGAGCGCCCCGATACCGCTGGAGGCCCCGGTGACCAGGATGACCTTCCCACTGTCGTCGTCTTTCACGAGAGGCCTTTCGACGATCGATGGAGTGGCCGCGGGCGGTTCAGATGATTCCGCCGTTGGCGCGGACGACCTGTCCGTTGATCCAGTGGCCGGCCGGTGCGGCCAGAAACGCCACGACCTCGGCGATGTCGGCCGGGGTACCGAGGCGCTCCAGCGGAGGCTGGGCGGCCAGGCGGGCGATGGTCTCCTCGTCCTTGCCGTCCAGGAACAGGTCGGTGGCCGTGGGACCGGGCGCGACGGCGTTGGCGGTGATGTCCCGGCCCCGCAGCTCCCGGGCCAGGATCAGCGTCAGTGCCTCGACCGCGCCCTTGCCGGCGGCGTACGCGCCGTAGCCCGGGAAGGCAAGCCCCACCACGGACGTGGAGAACGTCACGATCGCGCCGCCGGGGCGCACCCGACGGGCGGCCTGCTGGACGACGACGAACGTGCCGCGGATGTTGGTGCGGTGCAGGTCGTCCAGGGCGGCCAGGTCCAGCTCGGCGATCGGTGCCAGGTGCACCCGCCCGGCCGCGTGCACGACGACGTCGACACGGCCGAACTCTGCTTCGGCCGTGTCGAACAGGGCCGCGACCGCGTGTTCGTCGGCGACGTCGGCGCGTACCGCGATCGCCCGGCCACCGCCGGTGGCGGCCTCCTTCACGGCTGCCTCGGCCTCGTCCCGGCTGCCGGCGTAACCGACCACGACGGCGTACCCGTCGGCGGCCAGCCGGCCGACGGTCCGGCGGCCGATGCCGCGCGAGCCGCCGGTGACGATCGCGACACGGGGTGGGGCGGAGGGTGGGGCCGAGGCCGCGGGCCCGTCGAGGGCGGTGGGGAGAGGCATAGCTGACTCCTGTGGTGGATGGGGGTGGGCCGCGGGCTTGCGCCGTTGCCCTGCTGCGTCCCCACGATCGGCAGGTCCCCCATCCCTGGCCAGGGCTGCGTTTACCCAGGGGATGCCACCCCCTGGCTGCGCTCTCGCGTACGAGCGACCATGGAGGGGTGAACCTTCCAGAACTCGGCGCCTTCCTCAGGACGCGCCGCGACCGCATCCGTCCCGCCGAGGTGGGTCTCCCGCAGGGTCCGCGCCGGCGCGTCCCCGGGCTGCGCCGCGAGGAAGTCGCCCAGCTGGCAGGATTGTCAGCCGACTACTACACCGAGCTGGAACGCGGCAGCACGAAGAACGGGGCGCAGCCGTCGGCCCAGACCCTGGCCGCCCTCGCCCGAGCCCTGCGCCTGAACGGCGACGAGCGCGACCACCTGTTCCACCTGGCCGAACGGCGGGTCCCTCCGTCCGTAAACGGACCGTCGGCACACGTGCAGCCCGCGCTCCTCGGACTCCTGGACCGGCTGTCCAACACTCCCGCGCGTGTCATCACCGACCTGCACGAAACCCTGGTGGAGAACGACCTGGCCTTGACCCTGCTCGGCAAGTCCCCGGCACACCGCGGTCCGTCGGCGAGCTTCGTGTACCGCTGGTTCACCGACCCGCAGGCGCGCGAGATCTACCCGTCCGAGGACCACTCGCAGCACTCCCGGGTGTTCGTGGCCGACCTCCGGGCAGCGGCCGCCCGGCGCGGCCGGGACGCGGAGGTCGCGAAGATGGTCGCCGTGCTGCGCCGCCGCAGCCGGGAGTTCGCAGTGCTCTGGGACACCCACGACGTCGCGGTGCGCCGCATGGACCACAAGAGGATCGTCCACCCCATGCTCGGCGTCATCGAACTCGACTGCTTCAACCTCCTCAGTGAGGACGGACGCCAACGCCTGCTGTGGTTCACCGCTGCGCCCGGAAGCCCGGGAGCCGAGCAGCTGGAACTGCTGTCCGTCGTGGGAACCCAGGAGCTGAGCGTCACGGAGGGCATGGCACGGGAGGAATTGTCCGCGGCGGAATCCGGATCGCGGCGCTGACCCGCGCACCCGCCCGCCCGGAGGGCCACGCGCGCTGGCGCTCACGTTTCATGAGAGTTGCAAACGACTGGATGCCTGAAACACCCTCATGAAACGCGTCGGTGTGACCGACGACTTCCAGCGCGTGGAATCGCACGACCGCCCGATGTCCGCCTGCGCCGCCCCGCGGGCTTCCCGTGCCGGACCGGCAAGGGCAAGGTGGCCATCGGGCCTGCGAAGGCGCCCCGCGGTCGTGAAGAGCGCGGGGCCCGGGGCCGGGCCCGGGGCCGGAGCCGGTGGCTGCGCCACTCGCCTCCGGCCGCGGGGCCCCGGTACGCCCCAGCCGGTCCCGGGCATCGTGCTCCCCGAAGCCGTACTGCGGGGACGTTCTGCTATACGGGTCCGGCCACCGCGGCGACCGGCTTCTTCAGCGGCAGCCCCGACCCGTCCCTGCGGGGATCGGGTTCGGGCAGCTCGGCCGGGGCGCCGCTCTTGGTCGCCGCCAGCGCGGGTGTGGTGCCGGCCCAGGCCATTCGCAGCCGGTCCTCGCCCTTGAGGAAGCGCTGGCAGCGCACGCCGCCCGTCGCGCGCCCCTTGCGCGGGTACTGGTCGAACAGGGTGAGCTTCGCCGTGCTCAGCGAGTCGTCGAGGGTGCCTTCCGCACCGGCGGCCGTGAACACCGCCGCCTCGGAGGCCGGGTCGACGGCGCCGAAGAAGAGCACCTGCACGTCCTCGGCCAGCTTGATGCCCGCGACCCCGCCCGCGGGGCGGCCCTGCGGCCGCACCTGGCCGGCCTGGAAGCGCAGCAGTTGCGCGTCGTCGGTGATGAAGACCAGGTCCTCCTCACCGGTGCGCAGTTCGGCGCCTCCGACGATGCGGTCGCCTTCCTTGAGGGTGATGACCTCCAGCTCACCGCGGTTGGCCGGATAGTCGGGGACCACGCGCTTGACGATGCCCTGCTGGGTGCCGATCGCCAGTCCGGGCGAGGACTCGTCCAGCGTCGTCAGGCAGATCAGTGTCTCGTCGGACTCCAGGGTGAGGAACTCCGAGATCTGCGCCCCGCCCGCCAGGTTGGGCGAGGTGGTCGACTCCGGGAGCTGGGGCAGGTCCACCACCTGCAGCCGCAGCAGGCGGCCGGTCGAGGTCACGGCCCCGACCTCGCCGCGGGTGGTGGCGGGCACGGCGGAGACGATCACGTCGTGCTTGACGCGCTTGGGGGCCTGGCCGAACTCGGCTCCGCCGTTGGCCGTGCGGGCGAGCAGACCGGTGGAGGAGAGCAGCACCCGGCAGGGGTCGTCGGCGACCTCCAGCGGAACGGAGACGATGGGAGCCTCGGCGGAGTCCAGCAGCTCGGTGCGGCGCGGCGTGCTGTACTTCTTCGCGATGCCGGAGAGCTCCGAGGAGACGAGCTTGCGCAGCTCCGCGTCCGACTCCAGGATGCCGGTCAACTGCTCGATCTCGCCCTTGAGCCGGTCGCGCTCGTCCTCCAGCTCGATCCGGTCGAACTTGGTCAGCCGGCGCAGCGGAGTGTCCAGGATGTACTGGGTCTGGATCTCGCTGAGGCCGAACCGGGAGATGAGCGAGGCCTTCGCCTCGGCGGCGTTCTCACTCGACCGGATGATTCTGATGACCTCGTCGATGTCGACGAGCGCCACCAGCAGGCCCTCCACCAGGTGCAGCCGGTCGCGCCGCTTGCTGCGCCGGAACTCGCTGCGCCGCCGCACCACGGAGAAGCGGTGGTCGACGTAGACCTCCAGCAGCTCCTTGAGGCCGAGGGTGAGGGGCTGGCCGTCGACCAGGGCGACGTTGTTGATGCCGAAGGACTCCTCCATCGGCGTCAGCTTGTAGAGCTGGGAGAGGACGGCCTCCGGGTTGAAGCCGTTCTTGACCTCGATGACCAGCCGCAGCCCGTGCTCGCGGTCGGTGAGGTCCTTGACGTCCGCGATGCCCTGGAGCTTCTTCGCGTTGACCAGGTCCTTGATCTTGGAGATGACCTTCTCGGGGCCGACGGCGAACGGCAGTTCGGTGACGACGATGCCCTTGCGCCGGGCGGTGACCTGCTCGATCGACACCGTCGCGCGGATCTTGAAGGTGCCGCGTCCGGAGACGTAGGCGTCCTTGATGCCCTCCCGGCCGACGATCTTGCCGCCGGTCGGCAGGTCGGGACCGGGGATGAAACCCATCAGGGTCTCCAGGTCCGCACCCGGATGCTTGATCAGATGGCGGGCCGCCGCGACGACCTCGCCCAGGTTGTGCGGAGGCATGTTCGTCGCCATCCCGACCGCGATCCCCGAGGAGCCGTTGACCAGCAGGTTGGGGTAGGCGGCCGGCAGCGTGACGGGCTCTTCCTCGCTGCCGTCGTAGTTGGCGCCGAAGTCGACGGTCTCCTCGTCGATCGACTCGACCATCAGTCCGGCGGCGGGCGCGGAACGGCACTCGGTGTACCGCATCGCCGCCGGCGGGTCGTCGTTGCCCAGCGAACCGAAGTTCCCGTGCCCGTCCACGAGCGGCAGGCGCATCGAGAAGTCCTGCGCCATGCGCACGAGCGCGTCGTAGATGGGGGAGTCGCCGTGCGGGTGGAGCTTTCCCATCACCTCGCCCACCACGCGCGCGCACTTCACGTACGACCTGTCGGGGCGCAGCCCCATCTCGTGCATCTGGTACAGGATCCGGCGCTGCACGGGCTTCATCCCGTCGCGGGCGTCGGGGAGCGCGCGCGAGTAGATGACCGAATACGCATACTCCAGGTAGGAGCCCTGCATCTCGTCGACGACGTCGATGTCGACGATGCGCTCCTCGAAGTCCTCTCCCGGCTCCGGTGCCGGTGTACGGCTTTTACTGCGGCGGGCCATCGCGGCTGCGGCTCCTTCGGCTTCGTGCGGTCGCTCTTGTGCTGTCGGCTGTGGCTGGTACGGGGCCTGCGGTCGGCCGACCGGACGGGGTCCCGGTCGACCATTGTGGACCGCCGCACTGACAGGGCGGTCGCTCGGTAGACCGTACGGGAACTTCGCACCTTGTCGGCGTGGTTGCATACAGTGACAGGGCCGCCGGTCGCGTGAGATGCGCGGCGGCGGCAGTTCCCGGCGTCGGGCCGGGACATCCCGCGAGCGAAGGGACTCCACGCCCATGGGTCACACGGCCACGCCCCCGCCGGCCACCGGTGGGCTGACAGCGACGGAGCACCGGCTGGCCAACGGCCTGCGGGTGGTGCTCTCCGAGGATCATCTGACCCCCGTCGCCGCTGTCTGCCTCTGGTACGACGTCGGTTCCCGCCACGAGGCCGAGGGCCGCACCGGCCTGGCCCACCTCTTCGAGCACCTGATGTTCCAGGGCTCGGCGCAGGTCCAGGGCAACGGCCACTTCGAGCTGGTGCAGGGTGCGGGCGGCTCGCTCAACGGCACGACCAGCTTCGAGCGCACCAACTACTTCGAGACCATGCCCGCCCATGAGCTGGAGCTCGCCCTGTGGCTGGAGGCGGACCGGATGGGTTCGCTGCTGGCCGCGCTGGACGAGGAGTCCATGGAGAACCAGCGCGACGTGGTCAAGAACGAGCGCCGCCAGCGCTACGACAACGTGCCCTACGGCACCGCGTTCGAGCGCATGACGGCGATGGTCTACCCCGAGGGCCACCCCTACCACCACACCCCGATCGGCTCCATGGCCGACCTGGACGCGGCCTCGCTGGAGGACGCGCGCGAGTTCTTCCGCACCTACTACGCGCCCAACAACGCCGTCCTCTCGGTCGTGGGCGACATCGACCCGGACACGACGCTGGCCTGGATCGAGAAGTACTTCGGCTCCATCCCCGGCCACGACGGCAAGCGTCCCCCGCGGGACGGCGCGCTCCCGGACCCGGTCGGGGAGGAGCAGCGGGAGGTCGTCGAGGAGGACGTGCCCTCCCGCGCGCTGATGAACGGCTACCGCCTGCCGCACGACGGCACCCGCGAGGCGGACGCCGCCGACCTGGCACTGACCGCGCTCGGCGGGGGCGAGTCCTCCCGGCTCTACACCCGGCTGGTGCGGCACGACCGTACGGCGGTGGCGGCCGGGTTCGGCCTGCTGCGGCTGGCGGGCGCCCCCTCGCTGGGCTGGCTGGACATCAAGGCGTCCAGCGGTGCGGAGACCGCCGACATCCAGGCGGCGGTCGACGAGGAGCTGCGCCGCTTCGCCGAGGAGGGGCCCAGCGAGGAGGAGATGGAGCGGGCCCAGGCCCAGCTGGAGCGCGAGTGGCTGGACCGGCTCGGCACGGTCGGCGGCCGGGCCGACGAACTGTGCCGGTACGCGGTGCTCTTCGGTGATCCCCAGCTCGCGCTCACCGCGGTGCGGCGCGTCCTGGAAGTCACCCGCGAGGAGGTGCGGCAGGTGGCGGCGGAGCGGCTGCGCGCGGACAACCGTGCCGTGCTCGTGTACGAACCGCTGGCGAACGACGACGAGGAGACCGGGCAGTGAGCGAGACACCGGCGAGCACGAGCCCCGCGGGCATCGCGGAGGCGGCAGGCGAGAGCATGGAGTTCCACCCCCGGCCGGCCGGGGGTGCTCCCAAGCCGTGGGCTTTCCCCACCCCCGAGCGCGGCACGCTCTCCAACGGACTGACGGTGCTGAGCTGCCACCGGCCCGGCCAGGAGGTCGTCGCCGTCGAGGTGGACCTGCGCGCGCCGCTGGACGCCGAGCCGGAGGGGCTGGACGGCGTCGCCACCATCATGGCCCGGGCGCTGAGCGAGGGCACGGACAAGCACACGGCGGAGGAGTTCGCCGCCGAGCTGGAGCGCTGCGGCGCCACGCTCGACGCGAACGCCGACCACGCCGGTGTGTGGGTGTCGCTCGAGGTGCCCGTCTCGCGCCTGCGCAAGGCGCTGGGGCTGTTGGCGGACGCGCTGCGTGCCCCGGCGTTCCCCGACAGCGAGATCGAGCGCCTGGTGGCCAACCGGCTGGACGAGATCCCGCACGAGCTGGCCAACCCCGCCCGCCGCGCGGCCAAGGAGCTCTCCCGCGAGCTGTTCCCGGCCGAGGCGCGGATGTCGCGGCCCCGGCAGGGCACCGAGGAGACGGTGCGGCGCATCGACGCGGCAGCGGTACGGGCCTTCTACGAGGCCCATGTGCGCCCCGCGACGGCGACCGCCGTGGTGGTCGGCGATCTGGACGGGCTCCGCGACGGCGGCGTCGATGCGGCGCTCGCCGAGACGCTGGGCGGCTGGACGGGGGCTGTGGTCGACTCGCGTGCGATGCCGCCGATCACTGCCGACGACACCGGCCGGGTCGTCATCGTGGACCGGCCCGGTGCGGTGCAGACGCAGATGCTGATCGGGCGGGTCGGAGCGGACCGGCACGACCGGGTGTGGCCCGCGCAGCTGCTGGGCGTCTACTGCCTGGGCGGCACCCTCACCTCCCGGCTGGATCGGGTGCTGCGCGAGGAGAAGGGCTACACCTACGGCGTCCGTGCGTTCGGGCATGTGCTGCGTTCGGCGGAGGACGGCAGCGGGGCCGCGCTGCTGGCCATCAGCGGCTCGGTCGCCACGGACGTGACCGGTCCCGCGCTGGCCGATCTGTGGCAGGTGCTGCGGACGCTGGCGGCGGAGGGACTGACCGACGAGGAGCGGGACGTAGCCGTGCGGAATCTGGTGGGGGTCGCTCCGTTGCGCTACGAGACGGCCCAGGCCGTCGCGGAGACGCTGGCCGACCAGGTCGAGGAGCACCTGCCCGACGACTACCAGGGCCGGCTCTATGCCCAACTGGCCGAGACCGGCACGGTGGAGGCCACGGCGGCGGCCGTCAGCGCGCTGCCGGCCGACCGGCTGGTGACGGTGCTCGTCGGTGACGCGTCCCAGATCGCCGATCCGGTACGGGAGTTGGGAATCGGCGACGTCAAGGTGGTCACCGGCGGCTGAGCCGGGCCGGCGGGCGCGGTCCCGGGGCAGGAAGTGGGGCCCGGGAGGAGGAATTGCTCCTTCCGGGCCCGTTGTGATGTCCGCTTTCGTCGCGGTTGCTGGCGAGTTGGGGTGTGGCGTACGTGACAAAGCCAGGGATTCGTTTGCCGCTCGGAGTTGGCCCCGATTAGCGTCATTGCCGCTGTCCGTCAGAAGTGACCGCACCCGCGGCCGACGGACCGCGATCGCCGAATCCCCGAGGCAGTGGCCGAGGGGGACCGGGGACCCACGTCCCATTGGGGTGAATCGGACGGCCTCGCAAGAGGCGGTCCGTAGGAGACCTTCCTGCTCCGAACCCGTCAGCTAACCCGGTAGGCGAGAAGGAAGGAAAGGAGTGCGCCTCCCTATGGCGTTCACCCGTGCCACCGGCAAGCACAGGCGTCCGAGCAAGGCCCGCAGGACCGCGGGCGGGGCGGCCGGTATAGCCGGCCTCGCCACCGTGGGCGTCGTCGGGTCCATCGCCTCCCCCGCCTTCGCCGCGAGCGGCGGGCAGAACAACGTGCCGCTCCAGAACGCCGAGGTGACCGAGGCCGTCGGCGGCCCGATCTCGAAGACGCTGGACGAGCAGGCGTCCGCGCAGGCTCTCCGGGCCGAGCAGGCCAAGGCCGAGTCCGAGGCCAAGGAGGCGGCTGCCGAGGCGAAGGCGGAGGCCAAGCGGAAGGCCGACGAGGCCCGGCGCAAGGCGGCTGCCGAGAAGGCGGAGAAGGAGCGCGAGGCCAAGCGGAAGGCGGCGCGGGAGGCCGAGCGCGCAAAGCTCAACGCCTACGTGCTGCCCGTCGAGGGTTCCTATGTCTCGACCGGCTACCAGCAGGGCGGCGGCATGTGGTCGTCGGGCAGCCACACCGGGATCGACTTCCACGCGGGGATGAACACCCCGGTCCACTCGGTGGCCGCCGGTGAGGTCGTGGAGGCCGGGAACGGCGGTGCCTACGGCAACAACATCGTGATCAAGCACAAGGACGGCACGTACACCCAGTACGGCCACCTCAACTCGATCGGCGTCTCGGTCGGCCAGCAGGTCACCTCGGGTCAGCAGATCGGGCTCTCCGGATCGACCGGCAACTCCTCCGGTCCCCATCTGCACTTCGAGGCCCGCACCGGCCCCGACTACGGTTCGGACATCGACCCGATCGCCTACCTGCGCAAGCACGGTGTGAAGGTCTGACGCGCGTCGCCAGCACCGCATGCGGCAAGCCCCCGGTCACCGGACCGGGGGCTTGCCGCATGCGGGCTGCGGTGCCGCCCGCTCCGGCGGCCGCAGGGGTGTGCCTGGTGCCGGCAGGCGTTCAGACCGTCTCCGGAAGCTCCTCCAGCCCGTCCGCGACCAGCTTGGCCAGCCTGTCCAGAGCAGCCTCCGCGCCGTCCGCCTCGGAGGCCAGGACGATCTCCTCGCCGCCCTCGGCGCCGAGGCCGAGCACGCCGAGCATCGAGGCCGCGTTGACGGGAGTGCCCTCGCCCTTCCGGACGGTGACCGGCACTCCGGTCGCCGACGCGGCGCGGACGAAGATGGAGGCGGGGCGGGCGTGCAGCCCCTCGGCCCAGCCGACGGTGACGCGGCGCTCAACCATGGTGTTGCCCTTCGAGTCGTACGAGGTTGTCTAGACCAGTCTTGCACGGTCGCCTGAGTCCACCGTGAACCGGCGGCGGACCCCCGGAGACGGTGCTCAGGCCGCCGACGATACGACGCCTCCGCACACCCCTGAGCACGCGCCCTCCCTCCGCCGTACGCTGGCCTCATGCCGAGCCCCGAGGAGCGCGCCTACCCGGCCCACTGGGAAGCGGACATCGTGCTGCGCGACGGCGGTACGGCCCGGGTGCGGCCGATCGCCCCGGACGACGCGGAGCGGCTGGTCAGCTTCTACGAGCAGGTGTCGGACGAGTCCAAGTACTACCGCTTCTTCGCGCCCTACCCGCGGCTGTCCGACCGCGACGTGCGCCGCTTCACGCACCACGACTACGTCGACCGCGTCGGCCTCGCGGCGACCATCGGCGGCGAGTTCATCGCGACCGTGCGCTACGACCGCATCGACCACCTCGGCCGCCCCGCGAGCGAGCCCGCCGACGAGGCCGAGGTCGCCTTCCTGGTCCGCGACGACCAGCAGGGCAGGGGAGTGGCCTCGGCCCTCCTCGAACACATCGGCGCCGTGGCCCGGGAGCGCGGCATCCGCCGCTTCGCCGCCGAGGTGCTGCCGGCCAACACCAAGATGATCAAGGTGTTCACGGACGCCGGCTACTTCCAGAAGCGCAGCTTCGAGGACGGCGCGGTCCGCCTCACCCTCGACCTGGAACCCACCGAGCGCTCGCTGGCCGTCATGCGGGCCCGTGAGCAGCGCGCCGAGGCCCGCTCCGTCGCGCGCCTCCTGGCCCCCGGCTCCGTCGCGGTCGTCGGGGTCAGCCGCAGTCCCGGCGGCGCCGGGCGCGCGGTGCTCGACAGCCTGCGCACCGGCGGTTTCGCCGGGCGGCTGCACGCCGTCAACCACGCGCTGGACCCGCGGGAGGCCGTGCCGGCGACCGGGGCGTCGGCCCACCGCTCGGTGCGGGACATCCCCGAGCACGTCGACCTGGCCGTGCTGGCCGTCCCCGCGGACCAGCTCCACCGGGCGGTCACGGAGTGCGGCGAGGCGGACGTGCAGGGGCTGGTCGTCCTCTCCGAGGGGGTCGGCCGGGACGAGCAGCGGGAGTTGGTCCGGCTCGCCCGCTCCTACGGCATGCGGCTGATCGGCCCCGGGGCCCTCGGACTGATCAACACCGGTGAGGACGTACGGCTGAACGCCACCCCGGCGCTGCGGATGCCCGAGCGCGGCGGCATCGGCGTCTTCACGCAGTCCGGGGCCATCGGCATCGCGCTGCTCGACGGTCTGGACCGGCGCGGCATCGGGCCCTCCTCCTTCGTCTCGGCGGGCAACCGCGCCGACGTCTCCGGGAACGACCTCCTGCAGCACTGGGACGAGGACGAGGCCACCGACGTCGTCCTGATGTACCTGGAGTCCATCGGCAACCCGCGCAAATTCACCCGGCTCGCCCGGCGCACCGCGGCCCGCAAGCCGGTCGTCGTCGTCAAGGGCGCGCGGCAGCGCGGCAGCACGCCCCCGCCCGGCCACGCGGCGCCCGCGGCGCGCACCCCGGACGCCACGGTCCGCACCCTGCTGCGCCAGGCCGGCGTCCTGATGGTCGACACCTTCACCGAGCTGCTGGACACCGGGGTACTCCTGATCGAGCAGCCGCCCCCGGCGGGCCCGCGGGTCGGCATCCTCGGCAACACCGACGCGATGAGCCTGCTGGCCTACGACGCCTGCCTCAACGACGGGCTGCAGCCCCGTCCGGTCGTGGCGCTGCCCGGTTCGGCGGGGCCCGGCGCATTCGGCCGGGCGCTGCGCACGGCGCTCGCCGACCCGGCCGTGGACTCCGTGCTGGTCACCGTCGTCCCCACCGTGCCGACCGAGCTGCCCGACAGCGCCGCCGGAGCGGTCGAGCCCCGGACCCCGCCCGGCGGCCATGTCGAGGCGCTCGCCGACGCGCTCCGGGAAGCAGCCGAGGCGGCCGCGGCCGAGGGCTCCCCGCGCAAGCCGGTCGCGGTCGTCCACCTGGCGATGGAGGGACTGCAGAAAGCGCTCGCCCAGCGCGGCCTGCCCTCCTATCCGACCCCCGAGCGCGCCTCCGGCGCCCTGGCCGAGGCGGTGCGCTACGCGCGCTGGCGCGCGGAGGCCGGCAGCCCCGGCAAGGTGCCCGACCTCGACGTGGACGAGTCGGCGGCGACCGCGCTGCTGGCCGAGGCGACGCCGGCGTCTCCGGGGCACGGCCGGGCCCTGACCGACGAGGAGGCGGCCCGGCTGCTGCTCAGCTACGGCATCCCGGTGCAGCCCACGCTCCCGGCGCCGGACGCCGACACGGCCGTCGAGGCGGCCCGCACCCTCGGCTTCCCCGTCGCGCTCAAGACCACGGCCCCGCATCTGCGGCATCGTGCCGACCTGGGCGGCGTGCGGCTGGACATCGCGGGCGAGAACGGGCTGCGCCGGGCCTACCGGGAGCTCATCGAGGGGCTCGGCGCCCCCGAGGAGCTGCGCCCGGTCGTGCAGGCCATGGCGCCGCGCGGCGTGGGCACCCTGGTCCGCGGCACCCTGGACCCGGCCATCGGCGCGGTGCTCTCCTTCGGGCTGGCCGGTCCGCCCTCCGAGCTGCTGGGCGACACGGCCCACCGGCTGGTGCCCGTCACGGACAAGGAGGCCGCCGGGTTGGTCCGCGCCATCCGCTCCGCACCGCTGCTGTTCGGCTGGCGCGGGGCCGAGCCCTCCGACACCGCCGCGCTGGAGGAGGTGCTGCTGCGGGTCTCGCTGCTGATGGACGATCATCCGCAGGTGGTCGCGGTGGAGCTCGACCCGGTGGTGGTGGCGCCGCGCGGTGTGACAGTGTTGAGCGCCTCCGTCCGTGTCGCCGACCCGGGAAGGCGCCCCGACCTGGGCGCGCGCAGGCTCCCGGCGTACTGACGGCGCCGCGGGGGCCCACCGGGGGGAGCGGGCCGGGCCGAGCCCGCCGTACGGCCCTTAGGATGGCTGTCATGGCGAAGACCGGTACGACGACGCAGGGGCTGCGTGAGGCGATCGAACGCAGCGGCTACTACCCGGCCCTCGTAGCCGAGGCCGTCGAGGCGGCGGTGGGCGGCGAGCCCGTGGCCTCATACCTTGTGCACCAGGAGACGACGTTCGACTCCAACGAGGTCCGTCGCCACGTCACGGTCCTGGTGCTCACCCGCACCCGCTTCCTCGTCAGCCACACCGACGAGAAGGCGGCGGACGGCACCTCGCCCTCGCCCTACGCCACCACCTCCACCGAGTCCGTGAAGCTGGAGCGGATCTCCTCGGTGGTGCTCTCCCGGGTGGTGGCCAACCCCGAGTCCTACACGCCCGGCACCCTGCCCCGCGAGGTGGTCCTCACCATCGGCTGGGGCGCCGTCTCCCGGCTCGACATGGAGCCGGCCACCTGCGGTGACCCCAACTGCGAGGCCGACCACGGCTACACCGGATCCGCCACGGCCGACGACCTCTCGCTGCGGGTCAGCGAGGCGGGCGACGGTCCCGACACCGTCCGCCAGACCCTCGCCTTCGCACAGGCGCTGTCCGAGGCCACCGCCGGAACCACCCGGGTCGGACCCCCGCAGTGACCGCTGAGAACATCCCGCATCCGCTCCGCGCACCGGGCGCGCCCACCCCGTCCGGCGGGGCCGGGTACGGCGGCGCCGTGCCGGACGGCCCGCTCGACCCGCGCACGGCCCCCGTCCCGCGCTACGGCTCCGGCTCGCTGGCCGACCTGCTGCCGTCCGTGGCCGCCGGGCTCGGCGTTCCCGGCCTGGCCGCCGGGCTGCGGCTCCCGCCCGCGGACCGGGCGTGCGTGTTCCTGGTGGACGGGATGGGCTGGGAGGCGCTCAGGGCGCACCCCGACGAGGCGCCGTTCCTCACCTCGCTGCTCGCCGGCTCCACCGCCGGTACCGGCGAGCCGATCACCTCCGGATTCCCCTCCACCACGGCCACCTCGCTGGCCTCGGTGGGGACCGGACGGGTGCCCGGGGAGCACGGACTGCCCGGTTACACCGCGCTGGACCCGGCCACCGGCGCGCTGATGAACCAGCTCCGCTGGCAGCCCTGGACCGAGCCGCACGTGTGGCAGCCGTACCCGACCGTCTTCCAGCAGGCGGCGGCCGCCGGGGTGGAGGTCTGCCAGGTGACGGCGCCGCACTTCGAGCACACGCCGCTCACCAAGATCGCCCTCTCCGGCGGTACCTTCCTGGGGCGGCTGTCCGCCGAGGACCGGATGGATCTGGCCGCCGAGCGCCTCGCCGCCGCGGACCGCACCCTCGTCTACACGTACTACGCGGAACTGGACGGGAACGGGCACCGCCACGGCATGGACTCGGACGCCTGGCGGGGCCAGCTGATGTACGTCGACCGGCTCGCGCAGCGCCTCGCGGAGCAGCTGCCTCCGCGCTCGGCGCTCTACGTCACCGCCGACCACGGCATGGTCGACATCCCGCAGGGGCCCGAGGCGCGGATCGACTTCGACGAGGACTGGGAGCTGAGCGCCGGGGTCGCGCAGTTGGGCGGCGAGGGCCGGATGCGGCACGTGTACGCGGTCCCCGGCGCGGCGGGCGACGTGCACGCCGTCTGGCGCGAGGTGCTGGCCGAGCAGGCGTGGGTCGCCACCCGCGAAGAGGCCGTCGATCTCGGCTGGTTCGGCCCCGGGGTCGAACCGCGGGTGCGCGGCAGGATCGGCGACGTGATCGCCGCGATGCGCGACGACGTCGCCGTGGTGGCGACCCGGCGCGAACCCAAGGAGTCCGAGCTGATCGGGATGCACGGCTCGGCGACGTCCGCGGAGCAACTCGTCCCGCTGCTGGAGGTCCGCACCTGACGCACCGCGTCCGGTGCGCCCGCCCGGCGCCCCCATGTGGCCACGCCCGAGGAACCCGAACCGAGAAAGGGCCCGACCCCCCATGCCAGAGCTGGTGTTCTTCTCCGGAACGATGGACTGCGGAAAGAGCACGCTCGCGCTCCAGATCGAGCACAACCGCTCGGCGCGCGGCCTGCAGGGCATGATCTTCACCCGGGACGACCGCGCGGGCACCGGCAGGCTCTCCTCCCGGCTCGGGCTGGTCGCCGAGGCCGTGGAGGTGGCCGAGGAACTCGACTTCCAGCGGCACCTGGTCCGCCATCTGACCTCGGGCGGCCGCACCGACTACGTGATCGTCGACGAGGCGCAGTTCCTCTCGCCCGAGCAGGTCGAGCAGCTCGCCCGCGTCGTCGACGATCTGGGGATCGACGTCTACGCGTTCGGTATCGCCACCGACTTCCGCACCCGCCTCTTCCCCGGCTCCCAGCGGCTGATGGAACTGGCCGACCGGATGGAGACCCTCCAGGTGGAGGCGTTGTGCTGGTGCGGCGCCCGGGCCACGCACAACGCGCGTACCGTCGGCGGCCGCATGGTCGTCGAGGGTGCTCAGGTGGTCGTGGGAGACGTGGGGGAGCCCGGCGGCGAAGTCGGCTACGAAGTCCTGTGCAGGCGCCACCACCGCAGACGGCTGACGGCCGCCACGGCAGGGGCGGGAGCGCTCTCGCCCGACGTCCTCCCGGTGGACGAACCCGCCGGGGCGAAGGTGCCGCCGGGGCGCGGGCTCAGCGATCCGCTGCGGCGGGCCGGATCACACTGAAGTGCGCGCCCTCCGGATCGGCCAGCGTCGCCACGCGCCCGTACGGTGAGTCGCCGGGGCGGCGCACCACACCGCCGCCCAGCTCCTCCGCGCGTCCCGCCATCCCGTCCGGATCCTCCACCGCGAAGTACGTACGCCAGTGCGGCCCCCGGTCCCGCGGCAGCGCGTCCCCCACGCCCTGGATGCCCGCCACCGGAACGCCCGCCACGCACAGGGTCAGATAGTCGGCGCCCGGCGCCTCGACGCTCTGCACGTCGTAACCGAACACCGCCTGGTAGAACTTGACCACCCGGCCCGTCTCCCGGGTGACCAGCTCGAACCACACCGGAGCCCCCGCCATTCCGCGCGGCGCGGTGCCCAGGCCCGGCACGTGCACGTCCTGCCACAGCCCGAACGGGGCCCCGTGCGGATCCGAGACGATCGCCATCCGCCCCGCCTGCTCCGCGTCCAGCGGGCCCACCGCGACCGTGCCCCCGTACGAACGGACCGCGGAAGCCGTGTCGTCCGCGTCGTCGGTCGCCAGATACGGCAGCCACGCCACCGGGAGCTGCCTGCCGTCCGCCTTCTTGCCCAGCCCCGCGACCTCGTGCCCCGCCGCGACCGCGCGTACGTACGGGCCGAGCTGCCTGGGGCCGGCCCGGAACTCCCAGCCGAACAGGCCCTGGTAGAACTCCTTGCCGGCGTCCAGTCCATGCACCATCAGGCTCGCCCACGCGGGCGCGCCGGGCGTATGCCGCAGCCGAGTCGCTGCCTCGGTCATCTGCTTCGCTCCTTGACCATCATCGATGCGGTCGTGCGGGTGGAAGTGCCGCGGCGTCGTTGCCGCGGCGTCGTGACTACTCGCCAGTGCAGATGCTGTCACCATCCGCCGTGCCGCGCTCCCCGGCCGCGCCGCTGTTGCCGCTTCCGGTGGAGAATCCCCGATCCGTGTGCCGTCACCGACCCCTGGACCCCGGGGGAGCGGGCCTGCGCGAGGATGGCGCCATGACAGCCATCATCTCCGCAACGGCGCTCGCCGGCGACCTCGCAGCCGGCGCCGCACCCGTGCTGCTCGACGTGCGCTACAAGCCCGGCGACCCGCCCGGGCTGCCCGCCTACCGCGCGGGCCATCTGCCCGGTGCCGTCTACATCGACCTGGAGGGCGAGCTCGCGGCTCCGGCGGGGGCCGGAACCGGCCGGCATCCACTGCCCGCACCGGACGTCTTCGGCGCGGCGATGCGCCGCGCGGGAGTGACGGCGGAGCGCCCCGTGGTCGTCTACGACGGCGGCGGCCCCGGCGGCGGCTGGGCCGCGGCCCGCTGCTGGTGGCTGCTCCGCTGGGCGGGCCACCCCGACGTCCGCGTGCTGGACGGCGGCCTGGCGGCATGGCAGAGCCACCGCGACCCCGGGAGCGGGGAGCCGCTGCCGCTCAGCACCGCGACCCCCGAACCGGTGCCAGGCGACTTCACGCCCGCCTCCGGCGGCCTGCCGTCCCTGGACGCGGACGAGGCCGCGGCCCTGGCCCGGCGCGGAGTACTGCTGGACGCCCGCGCCGCGGAGCGCTACCGCGGAGAGGTCGAGCCCCTCGACCCGGTGGCGGGGCACATCCCGGGCGCGGTCTCGGCCCCCACCACGGAGAACCTCACCGACGCGGGCACCTTCCGCTCCCCGGACGCCCTCGCGGAACGCTTCGCGGCGCTGGGCGCCGGGCCGGGCACGGAGGTCGGTGTCTACTGCGGCTCCGGGGTCTCCGCGGCCCAGGAAGTGCTGGCCCTGCAGCTCGCCGGGATCGAGGCGGCACTGTACGTGGGCTCCTGGAGCGAGTGGACGGCCGGGGGAGGCCGCCCGGTGGCCACCGGGCCGGAGCGCGGCTGAGCACACCCCCCGGCGTGGTCACCTGTCGCGGCGGACAGAGCCGGGGGCGGTCCGCTCGGACCGCCCCCGGGTGCGCGTCGGCCGGACCCGGGGCCCGACGTGTCGCCTACTCCTTCTTGCGGCGGGTGCCGAAGACGATCTCGTCCCAGCTCGGCACGGCGGCACGGCGGCCCGGGCGGACCCCGTCGGCCTCCGCCTGCCGGTCGGTGTTGCCCTTGAGCCGGTCCCGGTGCGCGGTCACCGAGCGCGGCATCAGCACGTCCGCGTAGGCGGAGCCGGCGCTCGCGGCCGGGGCGGGCGGCTCCACGGCCTCCTGCTCCTCCTCGCGGTCCCGCTCGCTCACCGCGCCCTCGGCCACAGCGGCGGCGGCTTCCTCGTCCTCCACGGCACCCGGCTGTGCCTCCGGAACGACCAGGTCGCCCCGGAAGCTGGGCACCGCCTCCAGCAGGCTGGTCAGCGAGTCCGGGGTGCCGGAGCCGTCCTCGGCGTCGGACAGCGCCTCGTCCTCGTCGCCGGGCGCCGGTGCCGACCCGGCGGGCTCCAGCTCGGGCCGGCCGGAGCGCTCGCCGCGGTCCGGCCGCTCGCGCGGCAGCCGGGCGATCCGGGGCACGAACGGGAAGCTGGGCTCCGGGGTGTCGTCGGTCTCGCCGATCAGCGCCCTGGCCTCGTCGTCCACCGCCTGCACCAGGCGGCGCGGCGGATCGTAGGTCCAGGTCGCGGCGTGCGGCTGGGCCGCGACGCGGTAGGCGAGCAGCACCTCCCAGGTGCCGTCGTCGCGCCGCCAGGAGTCCCAGTGCACGGACTCCTTGTCGGCGCCGCGCAGCAGCAGCCGCTCGGCGACGGCCTCGCCCAGCTGCGGGCCGACGTTCTCGCCGGGGCGGCGCACCGGGGTCTTGCGGGCGCGCTCGGCCATGAAGGCGCGCTCGGCGAGCACCGGGCCCTCGAAGCGGCGCACCCGGTCGACCGGGATGCCCGCGAGGGAGGCGACCTCCTCGGCGGAGGCACCGGCTCTTATCCGCGCCTGGATGTCCCGAGGCCGCAGGTGGCTCTCCACCTCGATCTCGATCTGGCCCAGCCGCGCCCGGTCGTTCCGGACGGCGGCGCGCAGCCGCTCGTCGATCGGAAGCGTGTATTCCGTGCTGTCGGCAGCTTTGAGCACCAGTCGTGTGCCGTCGTTGCTGACGGCCACGACACGCAGTTCGGGCATGGGGACCTCCCGGGTGGTGCCTGCCGACGTCACGTGCGTCGCTGCTCCCGCTAGACGAGTGTGGCCTGCCCGGGTGCAGCCTGCCACAACCTTGCCGACTTCCTCGGGGTCCGAGGCTGTTTCCAGATCGTTGTTCGAATCGTGTGGAACTGCCCGGAACCGCCGCTACGGCACGGTTGCCTCCTCACAACGCACAGTGACCGGGGTGGTCACCGTGTGCAGTCAGCGCCGGGTCAGAACCGAGACCAGGGCTCGTCACACTACTCCATTAGGGCCACCCGGGTGGACCGCCGCGCCACCGAAGTTGCTCCGGAGTAAGGGAGTTGACGCCCCAAGAGTCCATTTGGCCTGGATACGGGGGTGGGAAGCATCACAGAACCACCCGAAATGGAACCCTGGTCTTCGCTCGAAAGTCCCCTAATCGTGCACAGTGCTTGGAGTGTGCGATCAAGGGCGGTAAATGGACAAGAGCGACAAGCAATCCATATCCAGCAGGGGAGCCCCCGAGCAGGAGGAGAGCAGGAGTGGAAAACGGCTGGAGCTGAGCCTGGCCCAGGTGCTGGGCAGTGCGGTCGCCGCGGTGGTCGCCGCGTTCGCCGCCGGGCAACTCGGGGTGTACGGCACCTTCCTGGGCGCCGGTGTGATGAGCCTCGTCGCGACCAGCGGCGGACCGGTCTTCCAGCACTTCTTCAGCAGGACCGGCGAACAGATCAAGGAAGTCACGGTGCCGCCCAAGGCCCGGCAGGTCCCGGTGCGGGACCCGGCCGCGGGCTGGAAGGACGACGAGGGCGGGCACAACAGCCAGGCTGTCCACAACGCAGACGTGCTGCACGGCTCCGGGCCCGTCACCACCTCGTGGGGGCGGGGAGCCGGGAGCGGCACCGGTCCCGGCACGGAGCCCGACGCCGCGGACGCGACCCGGGCGCTGCGGCGCGACGACCTGACCAGGGCGCTGCGCTCCGGGGCCGAAGCCGTCCCGCCCCGGGACGCGGACGCCACCCGGGTGCTGGGCACCGCGGACGCCACCCGGGTACTGCGGCGCCAGGACCCGGCGCCGACCTCGCACCCCGCCGGTGCCGCCCGGGAGCTGGACGGCGCCGACCGGTCCGCGCCCGCGCGGGACGGGGCGGCGGCCACCGGGGAGGTCCCCGGCGCCGGAGAGTTCACCGTGGCCACCACCCACGGCACCAAGTGGCGCGGCTGGCGGCGCACCCTGCTGCCCGCCGTGCTGGTGTTCGTGATCGCGATCGGCGGCATCACGCTTTACGAGGCGCTCTCCGGCCACAGCGTCTCCGGCGGGAAGGGCACCTCCCTCAGCGATGTGTTCCGGCCGGGCCACGACTCGTCCACCGGTGAATCCCCGGACGCGCCCCCGCCGGGTCCGGACCAGGAGGGGACGGAGGACGGGCGGCGCCCGACCACCGACCCGTCCGGCTCCGGACAGTCGGCCGATCCGGGTGACCGGAACGGCGGTGAGAGCGGACGGAACGACTCCGGCGGCGCCGGGGGCGGATCGACGCCGACCCCCGAACCGTCCCCCTCCCAGTCGGACGGCGCAGACGGCGGCGGAGACTCCGGAAGCGGCGACACCGACACCGATGACAGCGGCTCGGACAGCGGCCAGGACGGCGGTGCCGGAACCGACGGGGGAGAGAGCGGAGGCTCCGGCAGCGGCGCCGATCTGCCGCAGGGGCAGCAGCCCGGCTAGCACCCCGGAGATACCCCGCAGTTCGACGGGCCGTGCCGCACATCGCTCCGGATGTGCGGCACGGCCCGTCCCTCGTGCTCGCGGCCCATGCTCGGCTCGGGGGACGTCAGTCGCCCAGCACCCGCCGCAGGTAGTCGTTGCCGAAGACCCGGTCCGGGTCCAGGCGGTCACGCAGGGCCGTGAACTCCTCGAAGCGCGGATACACCCCTGCGAGGTACTCCGCGTCCCTGCTGTGCAGCTTCCCCCAGTGCGGGCGGCCGGCGTGCGCCGTCATGATCCGCTCCACTGCGCTGAAGTACGCCTCGTGGGGTGTGCCCCGGTACATGTGCACCGCCACGTACGCCGTCTCACGGCCGCTCGCCGTCGACAGGGGGATGTCGTCCGCGGGCGCGGTTCGTACCTCCACGGGAAAGCTCACCCGGAAGTCCGAGCGCTCCACCAGCGCCTTCAGCGCGCGCAACGCCTCCACCAGCGCGGCCCGCGGTATCGCGTACTCCATCTCCAGGAAGCGCACCCGGCGCGGGCTGGTGAAGACCTTGTACGGGATGTCGGTGTAGCTGCGTGCCGACAGTGCGCGACTGGAGACGCGGGCCACCCCGGGGACGGTGGCCGGTACCGCCCTGCCGAGCGCGCAGGCCGCCTGGAAGACGCCGTTGGAGAGCAACTCGTCGTCGACCCAGCCCCGCAGCGGGGTGAGCGGAGCCGCGGGGCCCGCACTGCGGTTGTTGCGCTTGGTGTTGCAGCTCTCGGTGTGCGGGAACCAGTAGAACTCGAAGTGCTCGTTCTCGGCCACCAACTGATCGAACTCGCCGACGACCCGGTCGAACGGCATCGGTTCCTCCCGCGCGGTCAGCAGGAACTCCGGTTCCACCGCGAAGGTGATCTCGCTGACCACGCCCAGCGCCCCCAGCCCCACCCGCGCGGCGGCGAAGAGGGCCCGCTCCTGCGGTGTGCCCTCCGCCGAGCAGCGGACCACGGAGCCGTCGGCCAGGACCAGCTCCAGCTCGGTGATCTGCGCGGCGACCGAGGCCGAGGCGCGGCCCGTGCCATGGGTGCCGGTGCTGACGGCACCCGAGACGGTCTGCTCCATGATGTCGCCCATGTTCGTCAGCGACAGGCCCCGGGCCGCCAGCGCGGCGTTCAGCACCTTCAGCGGAGTACCCGCCGCGACGGTGACCGTGCCCGTGGCCCGGTCCACGGCGCGCACCCCGGTCAGCCGCTCGGGCCGGATGAGCACCCCGTCCGTGACGGCGGCGGCGGTGAACGAATGGCCCGTGCCCGCCGCCTTCACCCGCAGCCCGTCCGCGGCCGCGCGGCGCACCGCCTCGGCCAGCCCCTCCGTGGTGGAAGGCGAGACCGTCCGCCGGGGGGCGGCCACCACGTTGCCCGCCCAGTTCCGCCACGTTCCCGCCCGGCCGTCCGCCGTCGACCGCACACCCGATCGCCCGCTCATCTGTGACCGTCCCCTCTCGCCGCGGCGCTCCGTCCGGGAGCGCGGCCGGGGCCGAGGAACGCACCACGACCGCCGACGCCCCCGCACCAGCGGGTCCCCACCAGTTGGAGAGGGATCATACTCACGGCTCTAGCACAGGCATCCGACAGTGCGCCGCGCGGCGGAGGCCGGGCGCCTGCCGCGTCCCCCGGATGGGAAGATCGAGGCATGTCCGATGCGCTGCCCACCGAACCCCCCGGCCCCGGGCCGGACTCCTCCCCGGCCCCCTACGACGCGCTCCTGCTGCTCTCGTTCGGCGGTCCCGAAGGGATGGACGACGTCGTCCCGTTCCTGCAGAACGTCACCCGGGGGCGCGGCATCCCCACCGAACGCCTCGAAGAAGTGGGCCGCCACTACTACCTCTTCGACGGGGTCAGCCCGATCAACGAGCAGAACCGGGCCCTGCTGGCAGCGCTCCGCGAGGACTTCGCCGCACACGGCCTCGAACTGCCCGTCTACTGGGGCAACCGCAACTGGGCGCCGTACCTCACCGACACCCTGCGCGAGCTGGTCCGCGACGGCCACCGGCGCGTGCTCACCCTGGCGACAAGTGCCTACGCCTCCTACTCGGGCTGCCGCCAGTACCGGGAGAACCTCGCCGAGTCGCTGGCTGCGCTGCGGGACGAGGGCCTGCGCCCGCCGCAGGTGGACAAGCTGCGCCACTACTTCAACCACCCGGGCTTCCTCGAACCCGTGGTCGACGGTGTGCTCGCCTGTCTGGACGACCTCCCCGCCGAGGTGCGCGACGGCGCGCACCTCGCCTTCACCACGCACTCCATCCCCACCGCCGCTGCCGACACCTCCGGCCCCGTCGAGGCGCACGGTGACGGCGGCGCCTACGTCGCGCAGCACCGCGACGCCGCCGAACTGATCACCGAGGCGGTCCGGGAGCGCACCGGTGTACGGCACCCCTGGAGCCTCGTCTACCAGTCGCGCAGCGGCCCGCCCTCCGTGCCGTGGCTGGAGCCGGACATCTGCGACCACCTGGAGGAGCTGCACGGCGACGGGGTGCCCGGGGTGGTGATGGTGCCGGTCGGCTTCGTCTCGGACCACATGGAGGTCCGCTACGACCTGGACACCGAGGCCCTGGACAAGGCGGCCGAGCTGGGCCTGCCCGCCCGCCGCTCGCCCACGGTGGGAGCCGACCCGCGGTTCGCCACCGCGGTGCGGGAGCTGGTGCTGGAGCGCGCCGCCACCGAGCGGGGCGAGGCGCCCGCCCGGTGCGCGCTGGGGGCACTCGGTCCGAGCCACGACGTGTGCCCGGTCGGCTGCTGCCCGGCGCGGACGCCGAAGCCGGCCGCGGCAGGTGCCGACGCACCGCCCTTGTGAGAGTCCCGCGCCCGGATCCCGGGCGCGCCCGACCGCCCGCCCCGGCCCACCGCCGCGCCGGTACCCGGTCAACACGACAGGAGCATCGACACACGTGACCGACACCCCGCAGTCCGCATCCGAACCCGCCGACGACACGCTCAAGGCCGAACTGCTCGCCCTCGCACAGGAGGCCGCCGCCCGCGCGGGCACCCTGCTGCGCGATGGGCGCCCGGCCGACCTGGGCGTCGCGGCGACCAAGACCAGCCCCATCGACGTGGTCACCGAGATGGATCTGGCCTCCGAGCGGCTGATCACCGGATTCCTGGCCGAGCACCGTCCGCAGGACGGCTTCCTCGGCGAGGAGGGCGCCGTCAGTGAGGGCACCTCCGGTGTCCGCTGGGTCATCGACCCCGTCGACGGCACCGTCAACTACCTGTACGGACGTCCCGACTGGGCCGTCTCCATCGCCGCCGAGTACCACGGCGAGCGGGTCGTGGGCGTGGTGGCGGCACCGGTACGCGGTGAGACCTGGCAGGCGGTCAGCGGGCAGGGCGCCTACCTGGACGGGCGGCGCCTGTGGTGCCGCCCGTCCCCGCCGCTGGACCAGGCGCTGATCGGCACCGGCTTCGGCTACATCAGGGAGCGGCGGGTGGCCCAGGCCGCTGTCGCCCAGGAGCTGGTGCCGCGGGTGCGCGACATCCGCCGCGGCGGCTCGGCCGCCATCGACCTGTGCGATGTCGCCACCGGGCGGCTGGACGGCTTCTACGAGCGCGGCCTCAACCCGTGGGATCTGGCCGCGGGGGATCTCATCGCGCGGGAGGCCGGTGCCCACACGGGCGGCCGTCCGGGGCTGCCCGCCGACGGCGATCTCACCGTCGCCGCCTCGCCGGGGGTCTTCGAACTCCTCCAGCCGCTGCTGGAGGAGCTGGGTGCCTGGCACGACCAGCCGGTCGGCGCGGCGGGCGCGGAGTAGCCCGGGAACGGCGTTGGGGGGCCCCCCGCGGGGGGGCGCCCCCCCCCCCGCGGGGGGGGGGCGGGGGGGGGGGGGGCGGGGGGGGGGGGGGGCGGGGCCGCGGG